>NZ_JAYFES010000001.1:0-219 GCF_055795045.1 Pseudanabaena sp. PCC 9330
AGCCTTAAGCAAACCTAACTGCACTTATCCTTATCATGACCACAACGCTTCAAAGACAACAAACTGCCTCCCTGTGGGAGCAGTTTTGCCAGTGGGTGACCAGCACCGAGAACCGCCTGTACGTGGGCTGGTTCGGCGTGTTGATGATCCCCACCCTGCTCGCTGCTACCGCTTGCTTCGTCGTAGCGTTCATCGCTGCACCTCCCGTCGACATCGACG
>NZ_JAYFES010000002.1:0-525 GCF_055795045.1 Pseudanabaena sp. PCC 9330
TAGACTCAAAGACATGGCTGAGGTGCTTAGAATTCAACACTTTGAGCGTAACCCTCAGCCTTTCTTTCTGCACTTCACTCGTTGTCGAACTCAGGTCATTGTTAGAGACGGTAAGGGTAAGAAGAATCGGATAACGATGCTGCCAGTGAGCGCTCTCACCGAACTTCAGGATCACTTGGTCGGTATTCGACGACAACATCAGCAAGACTTAGGGCGTGGTTTTGGTTCGGTCTATCTACCGTTTGCGCTAGAGCGCAAGTATCTCAACGCCAACCGAGACTGGATATGGCAATACGTTTTCCCGGCGGGCCGAATTGTGAAAGACCCCCGCAGTGGAGAAATGCGACGGCACCACCTGCATGAAAGTGGGATTCAAAAAGCCGTCAAACAGGCTGTACGGCAGGCAGGGATCGCGAAGAAGGTGGGTTGCTGACTGCCTGACACATCTTTATGCGGCCTCCCAAGGCGGTAGTTGGCAGCGCAAGGACTGGATTCTAGAGAACCAGATGCGGTCATAATATCGGG
>NZ_JAYFES010000003.1:0-275 GCF_055795045.1 Pseudanabaena sp. PCC 9330
GCTAAATCTGCAAACCGATTATGATGCAACTAACCAACAAGCGACAGAACAATCCCAGTGCAGCAGACTGAAGCGAGCCGCTAGTGCTGAGTTTAAAATTTATGCAGCTGCTGACCGGGAACGTTAGCCCGCCTGACTAAAAGGAAACACCGCCGGAAATGCATCAGCCTTGGCGCGACGGGTGCATCCCAGTTATGCGATGAGCATTAATGCTTATTTTGGGATGACGGTATGAGCGCTAAGCTTTGGGCACCGTTCGCTCTACTAGTCAGCCT
>NZ_JAYFES010000004.1:0-270 GCF_055795045.1 Pseudanabaena sp. PCC 9330
CCTTTTCTGGGCCGATTGCAGTGTTTGTCAGCGTCTTTCTGCTGTACCCCTTGGGTCAGAGCAGCTGGTTCTTTGCCCCTAGCTTCGGCGTAGCGGCAATCTTCCGGTTCCTGCTGTTCTTCCAAGGCTTCCACAACTGGACGCTGAACCCCTTCCACATGATGGGGGTTGCAGGCATTCTGGGCGGTGCGCTGCTGTGCGCCATCCACGGTGCAACGGTAGAGAACACGCTGTTCAAAGACGGTGAGAACGCCAACACCTTCCGCGCTT
>NZ_JAYFES010000005.1:0-284 GCF_055795045.1 Pseudanabaena sp. PCC 9330
CACGAGCGACACGAGCCGCTGATTCACTGCTCGCACGCGACAATCGCTCTAGTTCTTGGTGTTCTTCAGCCGTTAGTTCGCAAAGGGGATGTTTTGGGCGACGAGGCATGACGACCTGGCATTGAAGGGGGCTTCTTCTATTGTGATACCCACCCATATCAATGGCCATGGCCATGCCAAATGACCCACTAGCGCTTCAGCAGGCTACGATAATGGCCAGCATGAGCCGTCGAGGTAATTATTGGGATAATGCGGTGGCTGAAAGCTTTTTCGGCACCCTCAAA
>NZ_JAYFES010000006.1:0-383 GCF_055795045.1 Pseudanabaena sp. PCC 9330
ACAGATCTCTCGCTTGGTTGCTGGCCCAGACCACGATTCCGGACGGTCGCATCACCACTCACCAGGCGGTCGATCGCTCCGGCAACCGTATGGATCCTCGCAGCTTTAGCAGCCAAACTATGTTTTCTTTGTTGCGCCAGTACTCAACTCGTAGCGGGCTCTCAGGCTAGAAAGCCGATTAGCTGGAGGATAGGCATTCGCAGATCTGTTGGGATAACTAGCTGATCAGCAAACGGCAGGTGAGCTTAGCTCTGATCATTTACGCCATCATCCCCTGAGCAACGAGTGATAGCTTTTTCGAGGTCAATTTTCTACCTCGAAAAAGCTATCGCTCAGCCATGACCTAAGACACTTTAAATGAGGCTACCGACTGCTTCATCATG
>NZ_JAYFES010000007.1:0-209 GCF_055795045.1 Pseudanabaena sp. PCC 9330
ACTAGCGCTTCAGCAGGCTACGATAATGGCCAGCATGAGCCGTCGAGGTAATTATTGGGATAATGCGGTGGCTGAAAGCTTTTTCGGCACCCTCAAAACCGAGTTGATTCATCCCAGGATCTTCTCAACCCGTGCCCTGGCCCGCACCGTTATTGCTGAATGGATTGAGGTTTTCTATAACCGACAGCGGTTGCACTCAACCCTTGGAT
>NZ_JAYFES010000008.1:0-270 GCF_055795045.1 Pseudanabaena sp. PCC 9330
CCTTTTCTGGGCCGATTGCAGTGTTTGTCAGCGTCTTTCTGCTGTACCCCTTGGGTCAGAGCAGCTGGTTCTTTGCCCCTAGCTTCGGCGTAGCGGCGATCTTCCGGTTCCTGCTGTTCTTCCAAGGCTTCCACAACTGGACGCTGAACCCCTTTCACATGATGGGGGTGGCGGGCATTCTGGGCGGTGCGCTGCTGTGCGCCATCCACGGTGCAACGGTAGAGAACACGCTGTTCAAAGACGGTGAGAACGCCAACACCTTCCGCGCTT
>NZ_JAYFES010000009.1:0-631 GCF_055795045.1 Pseudanabaena sp. PCC 9330
CCGTTTCGCTCGTGCTCGTTGCCGTCGAGCGGCTCGTTTACCGCCCCATTCAAACGGCGTTGGGTGTTGATTCCAAACCTCAGCCACGACCTCAAATCGGTCCATAATCTGTTGAGGGGTTTCGGGATGCTGCCCATCCAACGCCCGTCGCTTAAGGATGCGCTGAATGGACTCGGCCATGTTTAACCAGCTGCCAGACAACGGGGTGTACAAGGGCAAAATGCCATGCTCACACAGCCACTGCATCAACTCAGGTGTTTTATGTCCGGTTAAGTTGTCCCACACTAACAAGAGGCGCAACGGGGGTAAAACGTCCGGTAAGGTAAACGTCACCGTTAACCCGTCTCGCCACTGGTGCCAGGTCTGCTGGAGATCAGCTTGAGAGACCGCGGGAGTGACATCCGGTAAGGTGTCCAGGATGGCGGTCAGTTCGGTTTTTAACCAGGGATGCAAGACCGCATTGGGAGTCTGCTCAACGCCTTTCAACCGCACCTGGCCATCGCTGGGATGAAATAGGGTGAGGACTTTGGCGGTGCCATTGCGGAGATACTCGTGGTCTTGCCGTTGGGGTTGGCCTTCACGGTGCCAACTGGGGGCGGCATCCGGCACGGTTTGGAACGGCCCGGCTTCA
>NZ_JAYFES010000010.1:0-492 GCF_055795045.1 Pseudanabaena sp. PCC 9330
CCAAAACATCCCCTTTGCGAACTAACGGCTGAAGAACACCAAGAACTAGAGCGATTGTCGCGTGCGAGCAGTGAATCAGCGGCTCGTGTCGCTCGTGCTAAAGCGCTGCTCGCCGTTTCCCAAGGACACAGCTATACCGGTGCGGCCCAAGCCAGCGGACGACGCTCCGGGGATGCGGTGTCGCACCTGGTGGAGCGCTTTAATCAGGAGGGACTTGCCGCCTTAACCCCACGCCATGGAGGTGGGGCCAAGACGCAGTATAGGGGTGAGCATCGGCAGCAGATCGTTGAGTTGGCCCAACAAGCCCCTAACCTGGAGAGCGATGGCGTCTCCCAATGGTCGTTGTCCACCTTACAACGCCGATTGAGGGCTCAAGAAAACGGTGATTTTTCAACCATCAGTACCTTCACCCTTTGGCAGGTACTCCACGAGGCTGGCCAGAGTTGGCAACAAAGCCGGAGTTGGTGCAAAACCGGTACCGCCCTGCGGCGT
>NZ_JAYFES010000011.1:0-425 GCF_055795045.1 Pseudanabaena sp. PCC 9330
GGCATTCTGGGCGGTGCGCTGCTGTGCGCCATCCACGGTGCAACGGTAGAGAACACGCTGTTCAAAGACGGTGAGAACGCCAACACCTTCCGCGCTTTCGAGCCGACCCAGGCTGAAGAGACCTATTCGATGGTGACTGCCAACCGATTCTGGTCTCAGATTTTTGGGATTGCGTTCTCGAACAAGCGCTGGCTGCACTTCTTCATGCTGTTTGTGCCGGTCACCGGCCTGTGGATGAGTGCGGTGGGCGTTGTGGGTCTGGGTCTCAACCTGCGGGCCTACGACTTTGTGTCGCAGGAGATCCGGGCGGCAGAAGACCCTGAGTTTGAAACCTTCTACACCAAGAACATCTTGCTGAACGAAGGCATCCGGGCCTGGATGGCACCCACTGACCAGCCCCATGAGAAGTTTGTATTCCCCGAAGA
>NZ_JAYFES010000012.1:0-65732 GCF_055795045.1 Pseudanabaena sp. PCC 9330
CACCGACAACAAGACCTTCAATGGGCGGAAATTTGGGGCAACGTCCCAGGTTGTTGCCCCGCTGTCCCACCTTGAGATACTTAAGTTGACACCAATGACAGCGGTGCGCCCTGCCGCATCGGAGTTAGCCAAGCAGGGTTTGGTCCAAGACCAAATCCGAAATCCCCGATTCCCCCAAGGCCAACGCTAACGGCGATCGCCCCACCAGCCCCACACCACCGCCAGCCCCAGCAGCAGCGGCGTCAGCCAGTCGCCCCAGCGAATGTAGGGGGTCAGGGTTGGGCGGCGATCCAGCTCGGTGCGGTGGGTGAGGTAGGTCTGGGGTTCCCCCAGCCAGAGGGTGCGCCCGTGGTTATCCACCAGGCCCGAGAGGCCCGTATTGGTCACGCGCAGCGCCCAGCGATCGCTCTCTACCGCCCGCAGCACATCAAAGCCGTGGTGCTGCCGCATCATCCATACCGGGTAGGGGTCGTTATTAGAAGCGGTGACAATAAACTCGCCCCCGCTCTTCACCTGGGGGCGAAACAGGCGACTGTAGGCCGACTCGTAGCAGATGCCCACCGCGCCCTGGCCCAGGCTGGTCTCAAACCGCTGATTCGTGGCTCCCGGCACCAGGTAGCTATCCAGCGGCGACAGGCGGCTTATGAGGCGACCCAACACCGCCTCAAAGGGAACGTATTCTCCCAAGGGCACTAGCTGCACCTTGTCATAGTGACCGTAGGTTTGGCCGTCAGGACGAATTTCGAGAATGCTCTGGGTGTACTGGGTTTTGCCCTCTCCCGGCACAGGCGCAAAGGTGCCTAGCCATAGGGGCACGCCCCCCCGCTCCACCGTGCGCACAATGGCTGCAATCTGGGGCGAATTTAGATTCCACAACTGCGGCAGCGCCCCCTCCGGCGTCACCACCGCATCTACACCTTCAGCCACCAGCGCCCGGTAACCATCGGTGTAACCCTGAAGCGCCTGGTTGACCCCCTGGGGGGTGAGCTTTTCGCGGGTGGGTACATTGCCCTGGATCAGGCCGACGGCGATAGATTGGCCAGGCGCTGCTGCTGGAGTTGTGATGTAAAGGAAAGCGCCCAGGGTGTGACCCGCTATGGCCAGACCGATAGCGGAGAGGAGGAGAGAGTGGGAGAATTTTATTCCTGCCCTCTGCCTGCTGACGCCTGCTCCCGCTAAAGCCAAAAACCCATTACTAGCCACAAGAATAGCGGTAATGGCTCCCGGCCCCGAGAGCCTGGCCAAATGCAAAATCCACACATTGCTGGGGCTTTGGGTCAGGCTGAGGGGTGACCAGTCGAGGGGGCTGTGGTTGCGCAGGGCTTCGAGGGCGCACCAGAGGGCAGTGCCCAGCAGTACTAGCCAGAGCGATCGCCCCGGCCAGCGGCGATTGGCCCAGGCCAAGGCCCCACCCCAGGCCGCAATGCAGACTGAGCCCCAGAAAACGATAAAGATCCAAGACGAGAGGGCGATCGCCACGCTACTTGCCCAGGGCACCCCCATCCACATCAGCGGGTGCAGATGGGTAATCCACGCCAGAGAAATGCCGTAGTACACCAGCCCCCACAGCAGCCCATAGACTGTCGCTAGACCTGCTGACGGTGCTGCCAACACCACCCACCACAGCGGTGCTAGACCCACCCAGGCCAGAGGCCACAGGCTCCAGGGCGGTAGCGCCAGGGCCATTAGCCCGCCGCTGAGCACCACCAGCCCTGCCAAGCGCCAGCTCCAGCCCTGGGCTATGGTCTGCCAAAAAATCTGTGCTGATTTCACTTAGTCAGCATTGCTCACATTGTCGCCGTCTGAGAGATGACCCACCCGGCTGGGCTCTAGGGTAGTAGACCGACCGCAGCAGCGATCGATGCCCAAACTGTCAAACAGCAGGTCGCCCACGGCGTTAGCCACCGAAAACTCGCCGTAGAAACTCTCAGAAAAATCAAAGGCCTGCAGCTCGGTCAAAATGGCCATCACCAGCGAACCCACATCGTTTTCGCCCTCCATGCGCTGACGCACAAACACCTGCGCCACCCGAGTGGCAATGGTGTCGTTGGCGGGTTCGGGCAGGTATTCGGCATTGAGCCAGGTGAGCAGAGCCGACTTGAGCCACTCGCCCTCTCGGTACACATCGTCTGGGGGCGGCAGCATGATCGGGTCGAGAGGGTCAGTCATCGGCAGGCTGAGATAACCGTCTTAATCACCCTCAATATTACTGCCTGGGGCTGGCAATCTGCGGGTTGTGTCTAATCTCTAGTGTCGCGCCGCAAACAGGTGATCAGCTGTTTGCAAGCTCTGTGCCGTCGTCGTTGGCTAGATAGTTGTCAAAGCTATGAAACCTGGGCCGCGTTCATACCATGGAGATTAGGAAGGGCGATCGCGCTCCATCCACCTCAACCAATCTTCAGTGCAGAGACCTCTGCACATCACCCGCTCAACTTAGGACAATGCTGATCAAGAAAATACCCAAGGATTTTGCTTCCTGCCGACGGCGCAGGCTACATCGGGGTATCTTTTCCCCCGAGATTTCCTTCAAGCCCTCCAACCCTCCCAATCTTATTCATCTTTCTCGCCTTACTGGGGCTTTCGGTGCCTTAGGGTAGAATCAAGGCCAGTCTGTGACAGAGTATCATTAAGAAAGTTGATGTAAGTAGGTTGGCAGAAGCGATGCCCTACCGGTGCTAACCTTCATTCAGCATGCAGACCTGAGCACGCAGATAGACAGATAAGGAGACGCCAGAGCGAATGGGAAAAGTAGTTGGCATCGACCTGGGCACGACCAACTCAGTGGTCTCTGTAATGGAGGGTGGCAAGCCGGTAGTGATTGCCAACGCCGAGGGCATGCGCACGACCCCTTCGGTGGTGGCCTTTAGCAAAGAGGGCGAGCGCTTGGTGGGGCAAATGGCCCGACGGCAGGCGGTGCTCAATCCCCAAAATACCTTCTACGGCGTCAAGCGCTACATGGGTCGCCGCTACGCCGAGCTTGACCAGTCGTCCAAGCGGGTGCCCTACACCATTCGCCGCGATGATCTGGGCAACGTCAAAGTTCGCTGCCCTCGGCTAGAAAAAGACTTTGCCCCCGAAGAAATTTCGGCCATTGTGTTGCGTAAGCTGGCGGATGAAGCCAGCCGATACCTGGGCCAGCCGGTGACCGGGGCAGTGATAACCGTGCCCGCCTACTTTAACGATGCTCAGCGCCAGGCCACCCGCAACGCCGGGCGCATCGCCGGGCTGGAGGTGAAGCGCATTCTCAACGAGCCGACGGCGGCAGCGCTGGCCTACGGCCTTGATCAGGTGCAGAATGAAACCATTTTGGTGTTTGACCTGGGGGGCGGCACCTTCGACGTATCCATCCTCGATGTGGGCGATGGGGTGTTTGAGGTGCGTTCCACTTCTGGAGACACTCAGCTCGGCGGCACCAACTTCGACACCAAAATTGTTGACTGGCTGGCCGATGAATTCCTTGAAAAAGAGGGCGTTGACCTGAGGAAGGATCGCCAAGCGCTCCAGCGGCTGACCGAGGCAGCGGAGAAAGCCAAGATCGAGCTGTCGGGCGTGGCCAGTACTGAAATTAGCCTGCCGTTTATCACCGCCAGCCCCGACGGCCCCAAGCACATTGAAACTCGGCTGTCGCGATCGCAGTTCGAAGGTCTCTGCGGTGACTTGGTCAGTGCTCTACGGGCTCCCCTCAAGCAAGCCCTCAGCGATGCTGGGCTGACTCCCAACGACATCGACGAGGTGGTGCTGGTGGGGGGCGGCAGCCGCATGCCCATGGTGCAAGACTTGGTGCGCGGTCTGATTGGCCTCGAACCCAGCCAAAATGTGAACCCCGACGAAGCGGTGGCCGTGGGCGCTGCCGTGCAGGCGGGCATCATCACTCAAGAAGTGCAAGACATCATGCTGCTGGATGTCACCTCGCTGTCGCTAGGGCTAGAAACCATCGGCGGCGTGATGAAGAAGGTGATTCCGCGCAACACCACGATTCCGGTGCGGCGATCGGATATTTTCTCCACCTCTGAGAATAACCAGACCTCCGTGGAAGTCCACGTGCTCCAGGGCGAGCGCGAGATGGGGGCCGACAACAAATCCCTGGGTCGCTTTAAGCTGATGGGTATTCCCCCCGCCCCGCGCGGGGTACCCCAGGTGCTGGTGTCTTTCGACATTGACGCCAACGGTATTCTGCAAGTCTCGGCGATGGATAAGACCACCGGGCGCGAGCAGAGTTTGACTGTGCAGGGCGCATCTAACCTGGAAGAGGGCGAAGTGCAGCGGATGATCCGCGAGGCAGAGGAGTTTGCCGAAACCGATCGCCTCCAGCGCGAGCGGGTCGAGAAGCGCAACCGGGCCGAAGCCCTCACCTTCCAGGCCGAGCGGCTGCTGCGGGAGGTGGCCCTCGATTTTGGCATGCAGTTTGCCCGCGATCGCCGTCGCCGCATTGAAGGTTTGGTGCAGGAACTGCGCGACTATCTAGAGCAGAGCGACGAGCGCGGTATCGACATTGCCCAGGCCGAACTGCAGGACGAACTCTACGACCTCAACCGCGAGGCCTATCTATACGAGGCTGAGGATGCTCCTGAAGGCGGCATTCTCGGCCAGATTGGCAACACCCTGAAGAAAACCTTTTCCTTTGACGACGACCTGGAGGCGCGGCCCAACTACGGCTACCAGGGGTCATCCTCCTGGGGCAACTGGGACGACGACTGGGACTACGACAACCGGGGCCGCGCTCCAGGCCAGAGCTACGGTGGCCAAAACTATGGCGGCCAGAGCTACGGTAGCCCTGCCTATGACAATCGCGCCTACGGCACCACCGGTTACAGCGGTCAGGCCTACAACAATCAAGGCTATGATGACCGGGCCTATCGCGATCAGGGCTATGGCAGCCAGGGCTACAGCGAAGGCGGAGCCGTTTCCCCAGATAATCGCCAACCTCGCTCCCGAAATGAGTCAGGCTATGGTGGCTACAGCGACAGCCGCGATGCCGATCGCGCCTACGGTAGCTCAGGATACGATCGCAATTCTTCTCCATCGAGAAATCGCCCCTCTGAGCCTGGCCCGGCCCAGCCCCCTAGCTCTGGCTACGATCGCCCAGACTATGGGCCAGACTACAGCCGAGACTATGGTGGGCAATCCCAAGGTGCTGCCCCTGGTCGCTCTAACCCAGGCAGCGCTGACTATGGCTCCTCGGGCTATAGCGATCGCCGCTACGGCCAGGGCGAGGCCGACTACTCCAATGCCGGAGCCAATACCCGTGCCCCCTCGGCCCCCGACCGCTCGACCGATCGCGGCTACGGTGACCAGGGCTATGGTGACCAGGGCTACGACCCCTATGCCAGTGAACCCTCGGCGGGCAATCGACCCCCCCAGCCCAACACTTGGGACGACGACCCCTGGGGGGCATCTGCCGCCCCTCGCCGATCCCCTGAGCCCCCGGCTCCCGACCGTCGCCCTCGGCAGCCGTCGCCCGAGGCGCGCCCGACCCCCGGCTACGACGACAACTGGAGCGATCGCGACGAGTGGCTTTAGCCAAGATCTCCCGCTTTAGCCGCCCGGCTTTAAATGCCACCCCTGATTTCCTCCACCCCTATCCACCCACCCCTCGATGGAGAACTTTCGGAATTACTACGCCATCCTGGAGATTTCTAGGGAGGCGACAACCAGTGATATTAAACAGGCCTACCGCAAGCTAGCCCGGCAATATCACCCCGACCTCAACCCCGGCGATCGCGCTGCCGAAGAGCAGTTCAAACTGGTCAGCGAAGCCTACACCGTACTCTCTGACGACGAAAAACGCGCCCAGTACGAAAAATTTAGCGAGTACTGGCAGCAGGAGGGCTTTAAGAAAGGCCAGGGCAAATCTGTAGTTGGGGATATTTTTAGCGGTCGTATTTCCCTTGAAGACTTTGGCTTTGGGGAATTTCCTGACTTTAATGTGTTTGTCGACCAGCTCCTCAACCGCCGTTCTACGGTACGACGGGGAGACGGGGTAGGTGAAAATGGCGCAGCTTCCGATCGCAATTTTACCGATTACAGCCCAACCACAGCCCGCGATTCGCGCGATGCCGAGGCCGACCTCACCATTCCCCTCGAAAAGGCCTTTCGCGGTGGGCGTGAGCGCATTCGCCTAGAAGATGGGCGATCGCTCGAAGTCAATATGCCCGCAGGCATGGTCACCGGCCAGCGCATTCGCCTGCGAGGCCAGGGTCTGGGCGGTGGTAACCTGTACCTGCGCATTGAGGTCGATCCGCACCCCTTCTACACCCTGCGTGGCAACGATGTGTACTGCCGATTGCCCATCACCCCCAGCGAAGCCGCCCTCGGTAGCACCATCGATATTCCCACCCTCGGTGGCCCGGTGCGGACTAGCCTGCCCCAGGGAGCGCAAACGGGGCAGGTCATTCAGCTAGCGGGTCGCGGTTACCCTGTTGGCAGAGAAAGTCGCGGCGATCAGATTGTGGAGTTAGCCGTGGTGGTGCCGAGGGAGTTGGGCGATCGCGAAAAAGCCCTCTACGAAGAACTCCGCCAGACCGAGCGCTTTCGCCCCCGCACTGGCCTGATATGAAGTCGGCATGCCCCACGCCAGGTTCACCGCAGATGCGTCGGTCTACCCCTACGAGAGGCAATCGTTACGAATCTTGGGGGGCGACGATCGCAATTGTCCCCACCATGCCTGCCTCGGCGTGGCCAGCGATCGCGCAGTGCAGCTCGTAGGTGCCAGGGCGCTCGGGTACAAACACCCACTCGGCGATCGCCCCCGGCTTTAGCTCCAGCTCGTGAATAGCTCCTTTGACCTCTACTCCAGCCGCCTGTACCTTTTGAGTCCAGAGACCATCGGCAAAGTCTTTAGCGGTGAAGTAGTGCTTCTCAGGGCTGGGGTTGTCGAGCACCAGGCGGTAGGGTTGACCAGCGACAAACTCGAAGTGGTCTGGCTCAAACCGCAGACTACCCGCAGCATTACCCAGGTGTACGATAACGGGCGCTGGGGGGGTGGGTGCTGCGATCGCGGCTCCTCCCAGCCCAACGAACAGGGCTGCTAGGCCTGCCAGGGCGATCGCCACGAGCCATTGCCGCCACCACTCCGCTGACCTCAGCTGTTGTCCAATCATGGGGCTTGTTCCTATAGATACCCCAAGGGAAGATCGTCGGGGTAGAGGGTCTTTAGGGATTCTATCGCGTGCCGGGTACTCGGCCCGATAATGCCGTCAATGGCACCGCTGTAGACCCCCACCCGCTGAAGAAACTCTTGTAACGCCTGAGGCCGCTTTTGCAGATCTTGCCACAGGCTATCGGCCCAGGTTTGGCCCATGATGCGTCTGAGTTTTTGCTGCTGCTGTTGCAGATCGTCTTCGGTCAACAGATGCAGGTGCTCGCCTACCCAACAGTCGGCCTCGTCTAGCCAAAAACTGAGCAGCGGGTCATCCACAGCCTGGGCCAAAATATCGGCCATGTGCTCTTCGGCAGCGGCAGACAGGCTCGGTTCAAGAGCGAGGGTACAGTAGTCAATCAGCGTGGAGCGATACCGCTGAAGTGACTGTCCGAGCCTATGGGCAGAGATATCCCTAGCGGAGAAACGGGCTGTGGTCAACCGCTTTGGAGCAGCCGGTGTACCCGCCGTAGATAGAAAGGGATCGTCTCCGGGCGATCGCCCATGGTCTAGGCTCATGACTCCTCGCGTGGCTCCTTTAGAAAAGCAGACTAATAGAAAAGCAAACTCAACAAATGAAACAGCGAAGCAACTACAGACCCAAAAACAACCCTGGGTCGCTCGGTTGGAGGAGGTGCCGCCCGAGGCCCTACTCGCCAGGCAACTCTCCAAGCCCTGCCCCTAGCATTCTGTTACTGGAGGTAGAAAGGGGGCGAGAGCGTCAGCGCTAGTGTATTAGTGACCCAGTCCCTGGGGTTGTGACAGGTATTCGGTAAGTTTCTTGACGGCTGCCTCCAGAGACTTGGCTGGCTATTGTGCTGGCATGTATTTTGCGTAGTTTCCGCAATGGCCACGGTCACGTTGGAGAACTCTATATCACTGATTAGTGAGTGATGCCGCACCTAACGCCCTAGGGACTATGAGCCAAGTTGACGACACCAGTGGTTCCCATGAGTTACGCTTACCCGCCAATGCTCCAGCCCCAGACGTGTTTGATCAAGCCCTGAGTGACATTCTCGGCAAAGATAACCCCAAAACCTACCCAATTCTCAGTGCGATCCAGAGAACCCTCAAGCAGTACCACCTGGCTGACCAGTACGAAGTTTATGAAATTCTCCACGAAGCCTATCTGAGGGGTAAAAAAAAGCTGCAAGCGGGAGCAGTCATTCATAACCCCTACGCCTGGCTGCGGGCGACAGCCTTCAACATTGTCTACGAGCGCAAACGCAAGCAGCGCAGCAGCGCCACTGACCCCCAGTTAATCGAGGCCGTCTTGGCAGATCCGCGATTGACTCTTATGCAGCAGCAAATCCTCAACAGCGAGATTGACCTGCTCTACGAGGCGCTGGCGGTGCTGTACCAAGAAGACCCAGAAGGTACCTGTCTGCTGTACCTGCGCCATGTGCGCACCCTGTCGTGGAGTCAGATTGGGCAGTGGCTGGCTGCTGAGGGGCAGCCATTGCCCAACGATGCCACCCTGCGCCAGCGAGCCTCGCGGGCCAAGCGTCGCCTGCGCACTATCTTTCTGAAGCGACAAGGTCGAGCTGCCGCCTAAACTTTCCGACGGACGATGGGGCTACTCCAGGCAGCTCCATCCCGCCTGGCCAGCAGCACCCCAAAACGGCATGATAGACACAGCAATAGTAGGGGAAATTCGCCATGAGCAAGTTCTGGACAGGGCTGCGCGACTCTAAGCTCATGCTGTGGGGCATTATTGGGGCGCTGTTGGTGGGGCTGCTTGTTCCTCTGCTGTTTTTGCTGCCTCGGCGCAACCAAGCCAATGCTCCAAATAGCCCCCAAGCCCGCCAGGCGGTGGTTACCCAAGTGATTGGATCGATGGATCGCGCCAGCGTGATTGGCTCATCGCCCACCAAGGGGAACCCTACCGCGCCCATTGTGCTGTTTAAGTTCTCCGATTTTCAGTGCCCCTACTGCACCGTGGCGGCGGGCTATATGAAAGAGTTTGTGGGCAACCACGAAGATGACATTCTCTATGTCTATAAGCATTTTCCGCTGAGGCAGATACACCCTGAGGCAATGCCTGCGGCTAAGGCGGCTTGGGCTGCCCAGCAGCAGGGGCAGTTTTGGCTCTACCACGACGGGCTGTTTGTCAACCAAAGCCGTCTGGGCGAAGACCTCTACCTCGAGCTGGCCGAGGCAATGAATCTCGATCTAGAGAGGTTTAACCGCGATCGCGCCAGTTCCGAGGCCGCCGCCGCTATTCAGCAAGACTTAGATCTAGCCCAGCGGCTTCAGCTCCAGGGCACGCCCTCGTTTATCATGAACGACCTGCTGATACCGGGCGGTGCGCCCCTCCAGCTGTTTGAAGAAATTTTTCAGCAGATCAATGAGCAGATTAACCCCGTATCTTTAGGGGGTTAGCTGACTGAGCTGGGAATTGCCCCGCTGAGAACGTGCCAGTTGATTGTGCCAGTTGGGGCACCTGCTGGGAAATAAGGTCATTTGGGGCCGCTTTGATAGGGCTGGGCGATCGCACTTTAGCTCTCCAGATCTCCGAAAGCCTTGATATCAGGGTATTTGACTGAGAGTGCGACAGTGTCTGGCGATCGCACCGTATTCTCCACTACAGAAAGTGTCATGCCTCTGCCAAGGGGCACCTATCTCCAAGGGCTATAACAGTGTCATGGGCGCAAGCGTAACGCTGCTCCCGCCCCTCCATCCCCCAGCGTCAGCCGCCACGGGATGGCACCGCTACACCGTCGACAACACACAGTTTGCACTTGGAGAATGACTATGAAAACCCGCCTTATCGCTGCAATGGCTCTCGGTCTGGCCACCGTCTCTGTGGCTGCTCTCCCTATGACCGCCAGCGCTCAAGAAAGAACCACTGACTACAACTACGTAGGGGCCGGTGTCGGTATCGGCGACCTGGGCACCGGCGACTTTGGTCTGTCTATCAACAGCAAAGTCACCGTGTCCGACAACATCTCGGTACGCCCTGGCGTGATCTCTGACCTCAACTTCAGCGGCAACGGCGAAACCGTCTTCCTGCTGCCGGTCACCTACGACTTCAACGGCATCACTCAGAATGGTCGCCTGCTGCCCTTTGCCGGGGCTGGCCTATCGGTGTCAACCGAGGGCGAGGGTGCCGTCGGCCCGCTGCTCACCGCTGGGGTTGATTACCGCATCACCGATCGCGTCGTAGCCAACGGCACCGTCAACTGGTCGATCTACGGCAACAGCCAGGTCAATGGCACCGTCGGTCTGGGCTACACCTTCTAGCCTCCTGGCCCTTGGTTAGCTGCCAGCCCAATCCCCCATCCGGCTCACACAATCTCGATTTACAGTCGGTAACCGGCAAGGGTATTGCCCAGCAATACCCTTGCCAAACGGGGGCACACAGACGGGATCGGGCAAACGTTACCGCTCAACCACAAAAGACACCGGGCATTTATGGATAAACCCTAAACGCCCGGTGTCTTATTTTTACTTAAGGGGAACGCTGCTAGCGAGGTTTGGGCTGGTAGTAAACCGGCGAACCCTGGTCAGCCACGTAGTGACAGGCCCGAGACGATCGCACAAAGCTCTGCCAAACCGGCTCGCTAGAGGACCGATAGTAGTCACCCAAAATGGGCTTGATCGCCTCCGTAGCTACCTTCAGATGGTAGTGGGGCATCGTTGAGAAAATGTGGTGGGCAACATGGGTGCCAATATTGTGGTGAATCGAGTTTATCCACCCGTAGTCGCGATCGATGGTCGACAGGGCTCCCTTGAGAAAATACCACTCCTCTTGGCGATACCAGGGAATGTCAGCCTCGGTATGGTGTAAAAAGGTGACAAGGTCTAGCCACACGACAAATACCAGGTAGGGCATTACGTAATAGATCACCAAAAATGCCAGCCCCTGGCTAATTCCTAACCATCCCAAAAATAAAACCATCGCCGACCAGCACAGGGTACTCATCAGCACATCCTGCCGCTCCGATGGGCGAAACAGCTTGCTGCTGGGCAAAAAGTGCGATCCATCTCGCCCTGACGAACGAAAAAATAGGTAGAACGGATAAGCAATGAGCGATCCATAGAATCGTAAAAACTTTGGCACTGGCTGCATCGCCCGGTAGGTTTTCTCAGGAATGGGATACCAGCTTTCATCGGTGTCGATATTGCCAGTGTTGGCGTGGTGGATGCGATGGCTAATGCGCCAGCCGTGATAGGGCACCAAAATCGGTGTGTGGGCCAAATGTCCAATCAGGTTATTCAGCCATTTATGGCGGGAAAATGATCCGTGGCCGCAGTCGTGCCCCACCACGAACAGCGCCCAAAACATGGTTCCCTGGGCCAGCCAAAAAATCGGGAAAAACAGCCACGAGTTCAGCGTGGCGGCCAGGGCATACAGCCCGGCAATAATGCCCAGGTCAAGGGCGAAGTAAGCCAGCGATCGCGGGGTCGAAGGCTTGAAACAGTAGTCAGGAATAGCCGCCTTAAGGTCTTGAAGGGTAAAATTTAACTCCTGGGCCGAACGAATGTAGGCCGACAGCTCTACGTCCGTAGCCTCGGCCGAAATGCGATCTACTTGCACGAAAATACCTGTTTAACCGTAGGGATGAGCGCCCGATTCTGAAAGTCAGAAGAATGAGCGGGCGTTACATAGCTTAACTTTTCGCGGCATAAAATTCCATTTCGGCCTTAGAGCCTATCCGAAAACAGATGGCATGGCGGAAGAGTAGCGGTAGCGTGAGGATGTAGCAACAACTACCCATACGATGACCACCGCTGAGATTGACGCTCGATACCAAGTTCCTGATGCGTTGTGGGAACGGCTTCAGCCCTTGATTCCAAAGGATCCGCCGAAACCCAAGGGTGGGCGGCCTCGGATGGATGACCGTCAGGCATTAGACGCCATTTTCTACATCATGGTCACCGGCTGTCAGTGGAAGGCCCTGCCTCGATGTTTAGGGGCCTCCAGCACGGTGCATGACCGCTTTCAGGCGGCACCTTTGCCCGCTTTTGGCAGGCGTGCTTGGCTGAATACGCGAAGGTTGAAGGGATCGACTGGGACTGGAACAGTATGGACGGCGCGCTGGTCAAAGCGCCGTTGGGGGGAAAAAGAGACCGGCCCTAATCCCACTGACCGAGGGAAATCGGGCACCAAGCGCTCTGTCCTAACCGATGGTAACGGCATTCCGCTGGCCCTTGTGGTAGCTCCAGCCAATCGACACGACATGAAACTGTTTGAGGCTACCCTGGAGGCTCAACAGATGGTTCCGGCTGACCTTAAGGCTGAAACCGCTCGGCATCTTTGTCTTGACCGGGGCTATGACTATCGGGAGGTCCGGCGGATTCTAGAGCAATGGGGCTATGTCGGCCACATCCCGCCCAAAGACGAGCGTGACCTTATCATCCGTGACATTCCAAAGTATCGGGCTCGTCGATGGGTTGTAGAACGGACTCATTCCTGGATGAATCGGTTTCGACGGCTTTTGGTCCGATGGGAGAAGAAAGCCGACAACTACCTCGCCTTTCTCCACCTGGCCAGTGCGGTCATCACATTTCGCTCAGCTGGAGTTTTCGGATAGGCTCTTAGAGCCAGCAACATTTTTGCCTGGGTCTGAGACGAGAGACCCAGGCGAGAGCCAGCGAAAGCTCGAGACAGCTAGCTGGGGATTAGCTCTAGGAGCGGCCCCAGTATGGGGTGATCTTCAACCCATACTGACACCGACCCGCCATGGCAGCGAAACTCTGCCCAGCCGTCGTCGTTGGTGGAGATGGTTTGCTTAATATGCCCAGTCAGGTCGTAGAACGTGGTGTTGGGCTTGCCGACCTCCATCCACTTGGTGCCCTCCGAACCATTGCTTAACACCACCGCCATTGCCCTGGGGTGGGCGTCGGTGCCAAGGCGGGTCCAGCCCACCACGTTGGGGTGGTCAAAGTAGTCATACTGGGGGCCGTAGGCAAAGTGTTTACGACCGATCAGCAGCCGATCCAAAATTTCCCGGTGCGAGTCCATCCAGATCTCATACTCGTTGCCATCCCTACCTTTGTCTTTGTATTGGGCGCCATAGTAGTCGCAGTAAAAAATGCAGGGGTAGCCCTCCTCCCGCAGCAAAATCAGGGCGTAGGCCAGGGGTTTAAACCAGGCTTCTACCACTGACTCCAGCGCCTGGAGTGGCTGAGTATCGTGGTTTTCTACCAGGGTAACTGCCAACAGGGGCATTTCTTTGACCACGGTATTGTCGAAGATAGTGCGCAGGTCGTAGCCACTGCCGGCCTTACTAGCCTGGTGAAAATTGTTGTGCAGCGGTGCGTCAAACAGGTTGAGACAGCCGCCGGAGTTACCGGCATACCAGCTCAGCGCGCCCAGGTCGTAGGTCCAGTACTCGCCTACGCAAAATAAGTCTCGCTGGGAGTAATTTTCTAGGTGGGTCAGCCAGTCTACAAAGAAATCCCCGCAGATGTGCTTAATGGCATCTAGCCGAAAGCCATCGACACCAATGTTGTCGATCATCCACTCGCCCCAGTATTTCAGCTCACCCAGCACCTCTGGATGGTCAATGTCGAGGTCGCAACCCATCAGGTAGTCAAAGCTACCCAACTCCAAGCTCACCTTATCTTCAAAGGTTTTACCCTCAATCAGCCACACGGCACCGTAGTCGGGCTCGTAGCTGTTGTAGTCCACTGCATCAAAGTGGTACCAGTGCCACTTCATACTCGAGTATTGGTCGCCCCGCCCCGGAAAATTAAAGCCTGTCCATGATTTAATTTGGCGCATCTCACCCAGGGGTCGATGGCGATCCCTCGGATCCATAGGCGTCGCATTAAATTCTTCCTCAAAATCTGCCGCCATCTTGTGGTTAAACACCACATCGGCATAGATATTAATCCCCAGAGCGCGGCAGGCTTTTACTGCTGCCACATACTCATCCTTGGTGCCGTACTTGGTGCGTACCGATCCCTGTTGGTCAAACTCCCCCAGGTCAAACAGATCGTAGATCCCGTAGCCCACGTCAAAGCCGCCGCCGATCCCCTTGTGGGCCGGGGGCAGCCACAGGGCGGTAATGCCAGCCTCTGCCAAGGCCTGGGACTCTTGTTCCAGCCGGTTCCAGTGGTTACCATCGGCAGGGGTATACCAGTGGAAGTACTGCATCATCGTGCCGTTAAGCTCACCCCTCTTGTGTCGGCGACGCAAGGCCTCTGCGTTTGTCTCCAGCCATTCTCGTAAGGAGGCCTTAGCTGAGTCAGCCGCCTCAGTTGTGAAGGTAGATCCTAAAGACTTAAAGGTATCCTTGAGCTGCCGAAAGGGGTTAGACATAGCTGCCACCGTGGGATGCGTTTCTAATCACAATAAGCGCAAATCTTAAGAATTTGACAAAAGGAATGTAGTAGATTAAGACGGCGTCAACAGACAAATAATGGGGTCTGATTAACGGCTCTGGTGCTATTGCATCTCCTAGCTAATAGTCTGGAACAATATAGGTCTGGACTATTGGCTGGGATGTGGGTCGGTTTGTTGGCGTTACCCCGGTCAGGCACCTAACTAAAAGAATTTATCTATTGGGCAAGTTTGTTATGCTACTTGCTCTACTCAGTAATCTACGGAGATCCGATCTTTAAGTTCATTGTGCTGCGATTTGTGCTGCGATCGCACACATTATCCCACGATCAATTCCAGGCCATCTCAAAATTTTTAACCGCTTGACAACTTAGCCAACCACGCCATAAACGACCCTGTAAAATATCCGTGATCTAGGTCAATCTAGTTGCCCTAACCATCGCCATATAATGGATGATGCGTAAACTACATAACCCCAAAAATGCCCCTAGTTGGTCAGACTAAACCCAAAAAAGTTGGCAAAGTATAAAAAAGAATGACCCTGGCTGAAAATATACGGATAGAACTTCTTGGGATTAATCTAGCCCTCACAAAACTGTATCAATCCTGTGAAAACAAGCTACAAAATCTAGTCCAGACTATTTTCTTTGATTTGATGAGAGTAGGTCATCTGTCTTTCCGCCCCCGGCTTCCACCGATACCTGGGAGTTGTGCCACAGACAGCACCCCGACCGTCATCATAGAGATCGCATTGGCTCGTCTAAACCGTTCTGATGCCTCCTGCATCCCCCAGCAGGTTCCCCTCGCCCCCAGCCTCCTCTGATGACTCCTACCTGCTTAATTTAAGGAGTACACATTTTGACTATGGCTACATCGGCACCCCATCCATTAGATGCATCCCAAGTAGGCGTTTACGAGTGCGCGATCACCCTCAAGCTCCGGCTGTTAGAAGACAGTCAGGTCATGGCCGATCGCGATCATCTCCTCGAGCTGCTCATAGATGCCTTTTCCTACGGCAGCGACGAGTTTATGGAACAGCTAGAGGCCCAGGTAGAGGTCAACCAAGTATCTGAAATGCAAGCCTCACCGCTAATGCGACGGCAACTCATCCGGCTGCGTAACCTGCCGACCGCTTGATGGTGGCCGCTCAGCCTTTACGCCTTGGCCCCTGAGCCAGAGGCTGTTGAGGTAGATCTAGTTTCCTCAGGGCGCTAACCTGCGTATATTTATTAGTAGGGTTTTGGGGAGTTGCAGCGCATTTCCCATGCCAGTCGTTGCTAATACTTAGGCCCATGAATAGTCAGTCCCCGCAACAGCTTCTTGCCCGGTTAGTGCAGCCCTGGTGGGGCGGCTTTATGAGTCTAGTTTTGTCGGTGGTGTTGGCATTGGGGCTAGCTGTGTCCCCCGCCGATGCTTTAGCCGTATTCCAAATGCCGACGGTGGCTGCGGGCGATGCTACTTGGGTAATTGACGAAGCCAATATCATTAGCCGCATCAACGAGGGCAAAATTTCGGGTCGCCTGGGTGACTTGGCTTCCTCCACTGGCAACGAGGCTCGCCTAGTCACCATCCACCACTTTGACTATGGTGATACCGCTCAAACGTTTACAGACAAGTTGTTTGAGCGCTGGTACCCCACCCCAGAAGTCCAGGCTAATCAAACCCTGCTGGTGCTCGACGAAGTCACCAAGACCGTCGGCATTCGGGTCGGCGATCAGTCTGCGACCTTGTTAGATGAAGCCGTTGCCACCAGCGTTGCCCAAGAGACCGTGCTGTTTCCCCTACTAGAGGGCGATAAGTACAACCAGGCATTTCTATCAGCTAGCGATCGTCTGGTGGCTGTTCTCAGCGGCAAAGAAGACCCTGGCCCCCCTGCCTTTGACGATTCTTTTGACAGCGAAGGTACCTTTGCCACCGCCGAAGAAACCGCCGAGAACAGAGGCAACACAACGATTCTTCTGGTGGTACTACTGGTGCTCGCCACGGTTATTCCCATGGCTACCTATTACTGGTACGCTGGCTTCGGCAATTAGTTTTGGCTAAACTCCTGCCTTAGGGTATCAGGGAGCTGTGGTTGCCGCTTTTGTTATAAACAGAGACTCTATCTACTGAAAGTCTTTGGTTCAATCGCACCGACAATATGGCTGATCGAGCTATTGGCGCTTTGTGGTGGTCGGATTGCTTTCATCAACCACCAGAGGACAAGGGCTGCCGTTGTGGTTGTCTGGTGGCACTAGACCTACTAAATGGGGTACCGGACGAGGGGTATAACCCACCAGAGAATCGCCCCGGTATGCCAGAGATGTGCTGGCACCTGAGTCCAGCATTACTGCATCCCGCAGCCCTGCCTGGTGCAGCAGTTCTCCCAATTCCACTGAGTCGATCATGGTGTGGGTTACCCCGACCACGGGCTGTCCCGCCGTGTTAATTCCCCAAAAGGCCCGGTGGCGGCGTGCATCGTAGTCAAAAAGGGTGCCAAAAGTGCTGGCAGGCTGGGGCAATCCATCTTTTACCAACCAGGCAGCGGCTACAAACGCGTCCGTAACCCCAGATAGCTCCCGGGTGAGACCCGCTAGAGTATTGTGACGATCAGCATCAAATGGTACAAACAGCACGCGGTGAGGCGCCATCAACACTAAAGGCCGACTGTTGAGCTTAGGGTTTTCACCAGCGTAGCCAGGGATAAATTGGCGGGTGCTCTGGCTCAGAACTGGGCCAATCATCACGTTAGAGTCAAGATATTCGAGAGAGAAAAAGCCTCCGTCCACGGCCCCAGTGATGTTAGAACCCGCCAGTATTTCCGGCAGTTGATAACGGCTGTTGGCATGAATAGTCACCGGATGGCCACCACTAATTAACGTAAAAGACTGTCCTTCCACGTCAAATTTTTGCTTGTCTACGGGGGTAGCAAAATTAAACTCAGAGTCAGCCACCGCCACCGGAGCGGCTGCCGTTGCTGGAGCTCCGCCCCAAGCCACATCCACTAGATTGTTCAGGCTTGACTGACCAAAGCGTTCAATGGCCAGTAGCGATTCTGATGCCCCCGCAAACTGCTCATTTTGCTGACGCATGGTAAACGCTGCCAGATATCCCGCATCGGCTACAGCCTGGGCAACACGCTCATCGTAGTGGCCAGTGGGGTAGCTAAAGTAATGGATGGGAACTCCCAACTCACTTTCTAGCCGCTGTTTAGACTCCACTACCTCATAGGCTAAATCTTCGTCATTGAGCTCGCGCAGATCAGCAGGATGAGTCACGCTGTGAGAGGCAATGGTCACCAGCGGATCAGCTGCCATGGTTTTTAGCTGATCCCAAGTGAGCGTCGACCGACCGACGACCTCGCCGTCAACCTTGCCAGGAAACACAAAGAATGTGGCTGGCACCTGGTACTTTTGCAGCAGCGGCAGAACATGTTCATAGTGGCCTGCGTAGCCATCATCGAAGGTGATCAGTACGGGTTTTTCGGGTAGCGGTGCCCCGGTGCGCAGATGGAGCACCAGTTGATCGGAGCTGATCGGCGTCAAACCATTATCTAGAATAGTTTGAAGATGGGTCTCAAAGTCCGCAGGGGTGAGGTCAAAAAAAACCTCTTGGGAATCCAGTACATCGTGGTACATCAGCACCGGCACTCGCGCCTCAGCCGCCTGAGGATGTAGGCTGGGCCAGGGTGCAGCAGCAAGCTGAGTGATCGCATTGGCACCGAGAGTAGACGCCTCAGGGCCTAGTGTTAATGGCCGAAAGAGCTGATTACTGGACTCAGATCTGGTATCCACTGCCTGCGTTATGGCAACTGGGCGTCGGCATAGCCGCTCACTATTGGCTACCGTAGGAAATGCCTCGGCTCCCGGAGCGTCGACCAGGGTAAAAAGCTTGGTATCTAAGGGTTGGGGCTGTCCACCCCCTGTCGCGGTCACAGCGCCGCTGCCACCGAGATTTAATGCGCCAGCCAAGGGCACTGCGGCTCCCAACAAAAACGCCCCAGAACCCAGTGCTACCAGCGCCCGAGCTCTAGCCGATCGCCTGAAATTTGTCTTTTGAGCGCTCTTAACCATCATCCTCACACGCTGCTGGCGCCTAGACCCCAGCAAAAACCCTTTTCATATTACTGGGGAAAACGAGGTTTGTTTGCTTTGAATCGATTGTTTTGGGTTAAAGCTCCGTTAAGCCTATTGCCTAGTCTTGGGTCTCGATTTAACGGTCTCAGCGTAGTATGAAACAAGCCTGCACTGCGCGATCGCCCATGACCATCACCATTGCTTACCTAGGGCCTGAAGGCACCTACTCCCAACTGGCCGCCCTAGCCTACAGCCTTGACCTCGAGCAGCATAGCCCTGATCCTGTAGAGCTGTTGGCCATGCCGAGCATTCCTAGAGCCATGCAGGCCACGGTCGAGGGCGTTGCCACCGTCACTATTGTTCCGGTCGAAAACTCCACTGAAGGGGGTGTGACGACAACCCTCGATAGCCTCTGGCAACTCCAGCGGTTGTCAATCTATCGGGCCATGGTTATGCCCATTCGCCATGGGCTGCTTTCCTACGCTAAGACCCTCGCTCCCATCCAGCGGGTTTACTCCCATCCGCAGGCGCTTTCCCAATGCCAGCGGTGGTTAGAGTACTACTTGCCTCAGGCAGAGCCCATCGCTACTCGCTCAACCACAGAAGCCCTGGAACATCTGGTCGACAACGATACTGTCGCTGCCATTGCCTCTCAGTGGGCGGCTCAGCTCTACAGCCTGCCAATTTTGGCTCACGACATCAACGATCACAGCGACAACTGCACAAAATTTTGGGTGCTCACTGCTGACCGACCCAGCCCAGCCGCCGCAGACGGCCAGTACACATCCCTAGCTTTTAGCCTGCCCATCAATGGTCCTGGTGCGTTGCTGAAACCTCTAGAGGTCTTTGCTCGCTATGGCATTAATCTGAGCCGTATTGAATCGCGCCCAACCAAGCGATCGCTGGGAGAATACCTCTTTTTTGTCGATTTAGAGACCAGCCATTTAGAACAAAAGAAACAGCAGGCCCTAGAAGAGCTGCAAAGTTGTACCGAGGCTCTGGTCAATTTTGGCACCTATGATCTGGTCACCATAGATCCAAGCCTGGCAGCAGCTAAAGCCAAAACTCAGCTGTCTTAGTTCCTCCATACCCAGCCTAGGTGATCTATAGTTTTCCTACAGATCGAACTCCCCTTATTGACCTGGATCTGATTTATTTGCAAGCTTAGAACGTTCTACTCTAGAACTTCTTTCAGGGCCGTCCGGGCCGCCAGGTGATTGCGGGTAGAGGTTAAAATCTCAGCCTCTCGCTCTAGGCGAACACTGGTGTCGTCCATTTCTAGCAGCGCCTGCTGCTCCAGCGCTACCCCATGTAGGTTACTGGCTACCCAGTAAGACAGCTCGATAGGAACATCAGGAATGTTGTCGGGCAGATCAATATCTTGGTCAGTAAGCTTGGCGGATAGATGTACCACATCCCGCAGCAGACGATCCACATCAGAAGCTAGGGGGCTGAGATCTTGATTGGTGGGTTTGTCTTCTACCCACTCCACTAACCCTACCCGATAGGGCTTTTCCCGCACATAGCTAAGCAGTCGAAACCGCTGCTGCCCAATAGTCAGAATTTTGAGGCGATCGTCGGGCAGTCGCTGATAGTGAAGGATCTCAGCACAACACCCAACATTAGCTGGTTGGCCAGTGGTCGGGTCAAGCATCAGTACTCCAAAGCGGCGATCGCTTTGGAGTACTGTATTCATCATGATCCGATAGCGAGGCTCAAACACATGGAGAGGCAAATGCCGACCGGGAAACAAAACCAGTTCAGGTAAGGGGAAAAGTGGTAGCTCTCGCACAGATATGGACTCGGAGAATGCCATTATCGCCTCTTGCGGGATTCAAGCCAGCCATGCCAGGGCGGCAGGCGTAACACTTGTTTACATAAAGCTATTCTAACCCAACTCACCTTGGGAATGCTGCGCCTGCTGACCTTGCCTAGATCACTAGTGAACCTGGCTAAATAAGAACGTCCCTGGGGAAGGGTTATCTCCCGCAGGGACGTAACCACTAGATTAGAGCTTGACTTCAATATCAACTCCAGCGGGCAGATCCAGCTTCATCAGAGCATCAATGGTCTTGGAAGACGGTTGATAAATATCGATAATGCGGCGATGGGTGCGGCTCTCAAAGTGCTCCCGAGAGTCTTTGTCTACGTGGGGAGAACGCAGCACACAGTAAATACGTCGCTTGGTAGGCAAAGGAATAGGGCCAATTGCTGTAGCGTTGGTGCGATTGGCGGTGTCAACAATTTTTTCGCAGGAGGTATCAAGTAGTCTGCGGTCAAAAGCCTTCAGGCGAATGCGGATCTTTTGTTGCTGGATAGTAGCCATAGGTATGAACCAGATTGAATTGTCAAGGTACAGATGGAGTGCAGAAGCCTTATCAGTAAAAGACAGGAGCAGATCAAAGGCTGCTCCTGTCTTCAGAAAAATAGCCTGAGCTACTTCAGAATTTTGGAAACTACGCCAGCTCCCACGGTGCGACCCCCCTCGCGGATAGCAAAGCGCATGCCCTGCTCAATGGCGATAGGGTTTATCAGCTCTACAGTCATTTTGATGCGATCGCCAGGCATAACCATTTCGGCGGCACTACCATCGTCAGAGGTAAAGGCCATGATACTACCGGTTACGTCGGTGGTACGCACATAGAACTGAGGCTTATAGCCAGGGAAGAAGGGAGTGTGACGACCGCCCTCTTCCTTTTTGAGAATATAAACCTCAGACTCAAACTGGGTATGAGGGGTGATGCTGCCGGGCTTGGCCAACACCATGCCACGCTCAATGTCCTCTTTTTGAAGGCCCCTGAGTAACAACCCGGCGTTGTCACCGGCCATGCCTTCCTCAAGGCTCTTCTTGAACATCTCAACCCCGGTAACAGTGGTGCTACGGGTGTCGCGAATACCAACCAATTCAACGGTTTCGCCAACCTTGATCTTGCCACGCTCAATCCGACCGGTAGCTACGGTACCCCGACCCGTGATCGAAAACACGTCCTCAACTGCCATCAAGAAAGGCTTATCGATGTCGCGCTCAGGAGTAGGAATGTAATCGTCAACGCTGTCCATCAGCGCCAGGATCTTGTCGACCCACTCGTTTTCGCCGCGGGCAATTTTAGGTGTAGCTGTCAGAGCTTCAACTGCCAGCAGAGCAGAGCCTGAGGTGATGGGAATATCGTCGCCAGGGAAGTCGTAGGAGCTTAGCAGCTCGCGAACTTCAAGCTCAACCAACTCCAATAGCTCTTCGTCGTCAACTTGGTCTTGTTTGTTCAAGAACACCACAATACTGGGTACACCCACCTGCTTAGCCAGCAGAATGTGCTCCCGAGTCTGAGGCATGGGGCCATCAGCCGCAGAACAGACCAGAATAGCGCCATCCATCTGAGCGGCACCAGTGATCATGTTCTTCACGTAGTCAGCGTGTCCAGGGCAGTCTACGTGAGCGTAGTGGCGAGTTTCGGTCTCGTACTCCACGTGGGCGGTATTGATGGTAATACCACGGGCTTTCTCTTCAGGAGCCGCATCAATCTCGTCATATTTGCGAGCCTTTGCGCCGCCAGCGGCTGCCAGGGTCATGGTGATGGCGGCCGTCAGAGTGGTTTTGCCATGGTCAACGTGACCGATGGTGCCGATGTTGACGTGGGGTTTATTGCGTTCAAACTTTTCGCGTGCCATTTACGTTACGTGTCCTTTCCTTTCTAAGCGTTCCCAGTGTTTTTAGAGATAATGGCCTCAGCCACGTTCCGAGGAACTTCGCCGTAGTGGCTAAACTCCATCGAAAAAATGCCCCGACCCTGCGTTTTAGAGCGGATGTCGGTAGCATAACCAAACATCTCAGCTAAAGGGACATGGGCTGCAACCTTTGCAATACCAGCCTCTGCCCCCATACCCTCGATCTGGCCCCGGCGGGAGTTCAGATCTCCCATGACGTCGCCCAGAAAATCTTCTGGAACTTCAACCTCGACCTTCATGATCGGCTCTAGAAGGACGGGAGACGCCTTTAAGACGGCTTCCTTCATCGCCATTGACCCAGCGATTTTAAAAGCCATCTCAGACGAGTCTACATCGTGGTAAGACCCATCTACTAGAGTAACCTTTAAATCAATTACTGAGTACCCAGCTAGAATACCAGATTCGCAGGCCTCTTTCATGCCCTGCCCTGCGGGAGCGATATATTCCTTCGGAATTGTCCCCCCCACAATCTTAGACACGAACTCAAAACCGCTGCCCTCTTCAGCGGGCTCTACCTCGATTACCACATGGCCATACTGGCCTTTGCCCCCGCTCTGACGAACAAACTTTCCCTCGGCGCTGGTGGCTTTGCGAATGGTTTCTCGGTAGGCCACCTGGGGTGCCCCAATGTTGGCTTCTACCTTAAACTCTCGCAACATACGGTCAACTAGAATGTCGAGGTGCAGCTCGCCCATGCCCGCAATTACGGTCTGATTGGTCTCTGGATTGGTGCTAACTCTGAAGGTAGGATCTTCCTCTGATAGAGATTGCATGGCCTTAGAGAGCTTGTCCATATCTGCTTTGGTCTTGGGCTCTACGGCTACAGAGATCACTGGTTCAGGCACAAACAGCGACTCTAAAATAATAGGATTGGCAGGATCACAGATGGTATCGCCGGTGAAGGTGTCTTTAAGGCCGATAGCGGCACCGAGATCGCCCGCCCGCAGCTCATCTACTTCGATGCGATCGTCAGCTTTCAGCACGATCAGGCGGGAGATCCGCTCTTTTTTGTCTTTGGTGGCGTTGTAAATATAGCTGCCTTTTTGTAGCACCCCAGAATAGACGCGCACAAAGGTGAGCCGTCCGTAGGGGTCGGCCATAATTTTGAAGGCCAAAGCTGCTAAGGGAGCATCGTCGTCAGCAGGGCGCGTCGCCTCTTCTCCGCTGGGCAAATGGCCCTGGATAGGTGGTACCTCGATGGGCGAAGGGAGATAATCCACCACAGCATCTAGCAGGAGTTGTACACCCTTATTCTTAAAGGCAGAGCCACACAGTACGGGCACTATCGTGCCCTGGATCGTGCCTCTGCGCAGAGCAGTCGAAATTTCGGCTGCGGTGAGGGGTTGCCCCTCAAAGTACTTCTCCATCAGGGCGTCGTCAGCCTCGGCTACGGCCTCAACCAGTTTTGTGCGATACTCCTCGGCAACCTCAAGCACATCAGCGGGGATTTCGGTATCGTCAAAATCTTGGCCAAGATCGTCGTGGTAGACTCGGGCTCGCATGGTGACGAGATCGATCACACCTTGAAAACTGCCCTCTGCCCCAATAGGTATTTGTATTGCAACGGCGTTGGCACCTAGGCGATCGCGCAGCTGGTCGTAGACTTTAAAGAAATTGGCCCCGGTGCGATCCATCTTGTTGATGAAGGCAATGCGCGGCACACTGTAGCGGTTGGCTTGGCGCCATACAGTTTCGGACTGGGGCTGAACGCCACCCACGGAGCAAAAGACGGCAATTACACCGTCGAGCACTCGCATAGAGCGCTCGACTTCAATGGTGAAATCAACGTGGCCCGGAGTATCAATAATATTGATCTGGTGTTCACGCCAGCTAGTACTGATAGCCGCAGCAGTAATAGTGATTCCCCGCTCCCGCTCCTGTTCCATCCAGTCGGTGACGGCAGTGCCTTCATGCACCTCGCCAATTTTATGCACCATGCCTGAGTAAAACAGGATGCGCTCGGTTGTAGTAGTCTTGCCAGCGTCAATATGTGCGGCAATACCAATATTTCTAACCTGCTTCAGGGGAGTAACTCGTACCACAACTACCTCTTTTCAGTCTATGGCCCGCCGTTTTGGCATGCCTAAGCGAGTTTATTCTAGGAATCTAAAACAGCGATCGCCAAGGAGCCGAAATTTGAGAGTGTAACAGTTACTCTCAACGAGCCAGGGCTGGTTGAGAAATTAATAGCGGTAATGAGCAAAGGCTTTGTTGGCCTCGGCCATGCGATGGGTTTCTTCGCGCTTGCGCACGGCACCGCCGGTTTCGTTGGCTGCATCCATTAGCTCGTTGGCCAGCTTAATAGCCATCGATTTGCCAGGACGCTGACGAGCAAACTGGGTCAACCAGCGCAGAGCAAGAGCCACACTGCGTTCCGAACGCACTTCCATGGGTACTTGGTAAGTAGCACCGCCAACTCGGCGAGCCTTGACCTCAACTAGAGGGGATGCATTGCGCACTGCTCGCTCAAAAACATCCAGAGGATCGCCACCGCTGCGCTCTTTGATGATGGCAAAGGAATCATAGATAATTCTGTCGGCCAGGGACTTTTTGCCGCTGGTCATTAGCCGACGGCTCATCATGGTGATCAGCCGACTGTTGTAAACGGAGTCGGGGGGGATCGGACGCTTTTGAATAACAGTACGGCGAGACATGAGACAGATTCCAGTGATTTGTAAAGACGAACTGTACGGAAATGATGCGAAGAAAACGGCGCTAACAGCAATCTGCTGGGGGACGGAGACAAGGTTATAGCTAATTGCTTCCCAGATCGGGAACTGGCTACCCGGGCCGTGGGTAAAGTGTGGCTGCGCCTAGAACCCTTAGGAAAACCCGAATTAGCTGTGTCTCAACCAGTATTTAGGCTTTAGGGCGCTTAGCACCATACTTAGACCGGCCTTGGCGGCGATCTTTGACCCCAGCAGTGTCGAGAGTGCCACGAATAATGTGGTAACGAACACCGGGCAAGTCTTTGACCCGACCGCCGCGAATCATAACCACGGAGTGCTCTTGCAGGTTGTGCCCAATGCCAGGAATATAGGCAGTAACCTCAAAGCCAGAGGTTAACCGTACCCTCGCCACCTTTCGCAGGGCCGAGTTAGGCTTTTTAGGAGTGGTAGTGTACACACGGGTGCAAACCCCCCGCCGCTGGGGACAGCTCTTCAAGGCAGGAGACTTGGTTTTCTTCTCGGCTTTTTGGCGCTCACTCCGGATGAGTTGCTGAATCGTGGGCATAGGGTTTTGCTGCTGCTACTTTTCGGATAAAACTCAAGTTTTCACAAGATCTAATGCTAGCACTCTGGAGAAACTTTGGTCAAATGCTTTTGGCTCAGGTTGCTGGAACCGCAGTTTCCAATGCGGATGATGGATAGTCGGCACAGTCTTGGGTGGTCGGGCTGTCAGCTCTCAGGGAAAAGGCGTTGCCACAGCCGCAAGTGCTCTGGGCGATGGGATTGACAAATCTGAAGCCACCCCCCATTAGATCTTCGGCGTAGTCAATGACGAGGTCTTTTACGAGATCGAGTTGGACTGTGGGTACAGCCAGCCAGAGATCGCCACAGTCCAGCGATGTGGTGGGCTGCTGGGGTGCGGTTGTTGTGGTTAGGCAGTAGGTCCAGTCTGCGCAGCCTCCTGGTTCGAGGGTGAGGTAAACCGTTGCAGGCTGCGTCGCCGATTCGGAAGGGGTCTGATGACGTAGCAAACGGTGTAACTCTTGGGCCGCAGCGGGGCGAATTTGAACCATGGGCAAAATTCTCATCACAACTAAAAACGGCGATAATGCTGACCTTAGCATTATCGCCGTTACCTCAGTGATAGCCGCTTGTTAGAGTCTGACGGGGTGTACAGACGATGAGGCGAGGAGATGATCTCCGGTGGAGCTGGTTCTAGTTGGACTCGGCTCGGGAATAATCGTCCTGGAAGCGGACAATGTCGTCTTCGCCCAGATATTCGCCGTTTTGCACTTCAATCAGTACTAGGGGAAGAACCCCAACATTCTCAAGGCGGTGCTTTGTGCAGGGAGGAACGTAGGTGGACTGGTTGGTAGACAGGAGAATTTCTTTGTCTCCGCAGACAACCTTAGCGGTGCCAGAGACTACAATCCAGTGTTCACTGCGGTGATGGTGCATTTGTAGGCTTAGGCGATGGCCGGGTTTGACCTCAATGCGCTTGATCTTGTAGCCTCGGCCTTCCTCAAGCACTGTGTAGCAGCCCCAGGGACGCAAACCAGTTTCAGCAATTTCGCTGCTGTTGTTAGTAGCTAGGGTCAGCGTGGTGGGCTGAATAGAGTCTTGCAGTTTTGGCATAGTAAATTTTCCTGCGACCTGAATAGCTTCGATAGTGAGTTTTGGTTTGACGGCTTTAGGTCATTGCCTCAATGATGAGATGGCCCACTCCGTAGGACTGTAGATAGATCTATTAAGTTTAATCATGAGACTCGCTAGCTAAAGGTAAAGCAGCGTTCTCAGCAACAGTCTAGCAAGGCCAGATTGATTGGTCAGGAGCTCAGCTCAGGAATTTGGTTAAGCATACGAAGTCTTTACACTCTCAACTATGGGCCTCATCTTCCGGAGACTCATTTCTATCATCCCTACAAGGAGGGATTTTTTGGGCGCGGTGCGATCGCTGTCTTGCTGTTGGGTAGGGCTATGGGGCATCACTGGGATTTGAGGCCTGTCTTAGAACGGCTGTGAAACTATGGGAAAAACAGGCCAATGCCATTGTTGACTCGAGCTGCGGTCTCAGGAGGGCGATTGATCAGTCTGCCGCCGAGATAGAGGCTGGCGGAGCTGCCACCGTCAAGGTTTAGAGCTTCAGTGCTGCCTAACTGGAGCATGATTTGAGCTAACTGATCAAGGGTGGGGCCAGGGCCAAGGGGACTGTGGTGCACGGCCACCAACAATAGCTCGCCAGTGGCGGTCAGGCCGATGGCGCTGCGGGGGGCGGCCTGAGTCCCAAAGGTAGGGCTGAACTGCTCTAGGCCAGAGTCCAGCACTAGGGTGCGATCGCGAATCAGCAGCGGTCCACCGCCCATTAAGTGAGGAAAGGGCGCCATGGTCGCTGGCAATAGATCAGAGTCGAGGGACACGGCCTGCCCCGGGGGCATTGCCTGGGCCGCTGTGGCGAAAGACCGTAGGGCTAGTAGATAGCCGTTAACGGGAATGGGTAACCCTGAGGCTCCGATGGTAGCGGCGGGCTGCTGAGCGGTGACGAACCCATCGACTACTGTGACGACGGTTTCTTCTGCCAAAATGGGACGGTAGGTGGCCCCCCAGGCAGAGGTATATAGCCCAATGCCAGCCTGCACGTAGCCGCTGTTAATGGTTTGAACTGGAAAGCTTGGGCCACCGGATACCGTCAGGGTCTGCTGTAGAAATAGGCGCTCCATGCGCACCTGACCTTGGTCGTTCCAGCCGACGACGCCCCGGCTGAGGATGGGGCCTGAGATCCAGTCATTGTTGACGCGTATCGCTCCTAAGGGGTATTGATTGTTGCGGTTGAAGAAACCGGCGTTGATGGCGGCGGTAGCTTGCCAGCGCTGGGCAATGGTGGTCAGGGGCGCAGTGCCCACCGCTGTGGTGGGATCGGGCCAGATTGGGCGCAGGCTGGCTTGGGCGGGATCAATTTGCAGCCAGTAGACCGGAAACGACTGCCCGGCTACGGCCACATACCGCTGCTGCCAGCGCAGGCCTGGAGCCCAGGCGATGCTGTGGGGTTGGAGATGATCGGCCCGACTGTCGATGATTATTTGGGGCGGGCTGGCCTGGGTGGTCACTCGGGGCGGATGACTGCTGTTGGCCTGTAGCCGAATGCCACTGCCGAAGGGAGTAGCACTGAGTGTGCCGAGATAGGGGCCGGGAGGAGCGGCGATCGCTGTCTCAACCACGCCAGATTGGGGGATAGCCCCAAGGGTGAGGGATAGGGCTCCGGAGTTTGGCCCCAGGCTGGCGAAGGCTGGCCCAGACAGATCGATTGCCAGCCGCTCACCGCCAGGTATCAGCTCGCGGCGCAACGCTAGCACCTGAGCTGGAGGCATCGTGATTTGTAAGGTGTTACCGAAGGGCTGCACCTGCCAGCCGTATTGCTGGGCTATGGGGGTAATGTCTAAGAACCGATAGCCATCTTGTACCCAGGCAGGCAGATCGATCGCCCCTGCCGGGTCGGTAAACCACTGAACTGGCTGGAACTCGGGCTGGCCGCTGCTCAGTAGGGTGACCCCTAGGCTATTGACCAAGCCATAGTCAGCCAGCCCGGTGTAATCTGCGGTGGCTATCCAGGGTGAGGAGAAGGGGATGCCATTGATCGTGATAGTTTGGCCCTGGGCGGCGATCGCTCCAGCGTTAACTGCTGCTGAAGAGGGCCGCTGAGCAGTCGCGGCCAAATGCGTGATGGCGATATCGGTGCCTAGCAGGCTCAGCGCGATCGCCCCCGCTGAGATCCATCGTCGGTAGGCGAACTGAGGAGAAAAGGCTAAATTTGGCGCTGCCAGTCTGACCATAGATCAAATTGTGGGATAGGTACATGGGCTAGCTTCTGGGACAGTTGGTCGCTGCGGGCCAGTAGCCATGAGACGAGGAAAATAGAGCCGTTTCTGAAGCAACTATCACCGTTGATATGCGGTGTGACTCGAAGAAGCTGGACTTTCACTAAAGACTAAGCCTAAGGTTTGTAAACTCCCAATAAAGTCTGTAAATTATAAGTAAAGCAAATATAGGTCGGTGCTGTGTGCGCCAGCGTTTGACGCCAGAGGGGACGAGGTTCGCTTCTGGCTTTCTCAGTCTGTGTTTGGCAGTCGAGATGCGATCGCCCTCTCTGCGTCTGGGCATATCCATGACTCATGGGGCAAGTTGGCCGAGTTTTGCTTGCTCTGTGACCGATGAACTAGCTCAGTCTGTGCGATGCTGCCAGTCTAGTTCTCCTGGCGGATGACGGATTTTGCTGCCCCATTGTTCGCTGTTTCATCATTCTTTATTTCTATCCATGGGACGTACACCTGTGAATCAACCCTACCAACCTCGACACCATGCAACTTCTGATTGGCCAAACTGGGGGCCAAAGTCGCTGGTGGATGAACGTGATGCCTGCGGCGTGGGCTTTTTGGCCGATCGACAAAATCGCGCCAGCCACGATTTGGTAGCTAAAGCCTTGGCCGCCCTCGACTGTATGGAACATCGGGGCGGGTGCTGTGCCGACCAGGACTCAGGCGATGGGGCTGGGGTGATGACAGCGATTCCGTGGGCGGTGCTGAACCGCTGGGCGGCAGGGGCGGCTTTGACCGCTCTGGATATTGAGCGCACCGGGGTGGCGATGATCTTTTTGCCTAACCATGAGGCCGCTGCCGCCTTTGTGCGCGATACCTTCAATCGGGTAGTGCAGTTGGAGGGGCTGACCGTAGCGGGCTGGCGGGTAGTGCCGGTGCAGCCCCAGGTACTGGGGCCGCTGGCTAAGCAGTTTCAGCCTCGCATTGAGCAACTGATGATGGCCTCGACTACGGAGACGGGGGAAGATCTGGAGCGGCGACTCTATTTAATTAGGCGGCAGGTACTGCACTTGGTAGCCCAGGCGGGGGGCGATGCCCTCGACGGTGACGCCCTGGCGGCCCTCAAGGATTTCTACGTTTGCTCTTGCTCTTGTCGCACCATTGTCTACAAGGGCATGGTGCGGTCGGCAGTGCTGACGGCTTTTTATGACGACCTGCGCGACCCAGATTATGTCAGTGCCTTTGCGGTCTACCATCGGCGCTTTAGCACCAACACAATGCCCAAGTGGCCTTTGGCTCACCCCATGCGGCTACTGGGGCACAACGGCGAGATCAACACCCTGGTGGGCAATATCAATTGGATGATGGCCCGCCAGGCAGATCTATACCACCCGATCTGGGGCGATCGCTGTGATTTGCTCAAGCCCATTGTCAATGCTGACAACAGCGATTCTGCCAACCTCGACAATGTGATGGAGCTGCTGGTGCGATCAGGGCGATCGCCCCAAGAAGCCCTGATGATGATGGTGCCCGAGGCTTACAATAACCAGCCCGAACTAGATGCGTACCCTGAGATCACAGACTTCTACGAATACTACAGCGGCCTGCAAGAGCCCTGGGATGGCCCTGCTCTGATTGTGTTCAGTGACGGTACCCAGGTAGGGGCCACGCTAGATCGTAACGGTTTGCGCCCGGCCCGCTACGTGGTGACCAAAGACGATCTGCTGATGGTGTCGTCAGAGGCGGGGGTGCTAGACGTGGCCCCGGCAGACATTCTGGAGAAGGGGCGGCTTGGCCCTGGCCAGATGATTTCGGTAGATTTGCACACTAACGAGATTCTCAAGAACTGGGCGATTAAGCAGCGGGTGGCTACCCGCCATCCCTATGGCCAGTGGCTTCAGGATAATCGGGCTGCGGTACAGCCCCAGCTGTTTAGCGAGGCCACCCTCTACGCTGCTACCGATTTACTGCGTCAGCAGAGTGCCTTTGGTTACACCGCCGAAGATGTCGATATGATCATTCAGGACATGGCGGCCCAGGGCAAAGAGCCGACGTTCTGCATGGGTGACGACACCCCCCATGCGGTGCTGTCTGACAAGCCGCACCTGCTCTACGACTACTTTAAGCAGCGCTTTGCTCAGGTCACCAACCCGGCCATTGACCCCCTGCGGGAGCGGCTGGTGATGTCTCTGACTACTCAGCTAGGGAGCCAGGGTAATCTGCTCGATGAGCAGCCGGAATATGCTCGCCTGCTGCACCTAGAAAGCCCGGTTATCAATGAGGTAGAGCTTGATCAGATTCATGCTTCAGGCTTTGCTACTGCTACGCTATCGACGCTGTACTCTATTGCTGGCGGCCCTGCTGGCCTAGAACAAGCGGTGGCAGACCTGTGCGATCGCGCTGATGCAGCGGTCAAAGCTGGCAATGTAATTTTGGTTTTGAGCGATCGCGTCGATGGGCGGGGTAATCCTGCTCCCCTAGCCGCCGAAACGAGCTACATTCCACCTCTGCTGGCAGTAGGGGCCGTGCACCACCACCTCATCCGCAATGGGCTGCGCATGCACAGCTCCCTGGTGGTTGACACTGCCCAGTGCTGGAGCACCCATCACTTTGCCTGCCTGATCGGCTACGGGGCGAGCGCTGTGTGCCCCTATCTAGCGCTGGAATCGGTGCGCCACTGGTGGGCAGACAGCCGCACCCAAAAGCTGATGGAAACAGGCAAGCTGCCAGTTTCTACCCTCAACGGTGCCCAAGATAACTACCGCAAGGCGGTGGACGCCGGGTTGCTGAAAATTCTCTCAAAGATGGGCATCTCGCTGATCACCAGCTACCGGGGAGCGCAGATCTTTGAGGCGATTGGCATTGGCCCTGACCTGCTCAATCTGGCCTTCCGAGGTACTACCTCGCGCCTGGGGGGTATTTCCCTGGTGGAATTGGCCCAGGAGACCATTCACTTCCATCAGCGGGCCTTCCCAGAGCTCACGGCAAAGCGGCTGCAAAATATGGGCTTCGTCCAGTCGCGGCCCAGTGGCGAGTACCACATGAACAACCCCGCCATGAGCAAGCTGCTGCACAAGGCGGTGGCGGAGCGTCAGTACGATCACTACGAGCTTTACCGGGCCCAGCTAGAAGGGCGCCCCATCACGGCCCTGCGGGATCTCTTGGACTTTGAGAGCGATCGCACCCCCATTCCCCTTGAGCAAGTAGAGCCGGTAGAGGCCATTATGGGCCGCTTCTGTACTGGCGGCATGTCCTTGGGGGCGCTGTCGCGCGAGGCCCACGAGGTGCTGGCGATTGCTATGAACCGCATTGGCGGCAAGTCCAACTCTGGCGAAGGGGGCGAAGACCCGGTGCGCTTTAAGGTGCTAGCCGATGTGGACAGCGAAGGCAACTCCCCCACCTTCCCCCACTTGCGCGGACTCAGGAACGGTGACACCGCCAGCTCTGCCATCAAGCAGGTAGCCTCAGGGCGTTTTGGAGTCACCCCCGAATACCTAATGCATGCCGACCAGATTGAAATCAAGCTGGCCCAGGGGGCCAAACCTGGGGAAGGGGGCCAGCTACCGGGCAAAAAAGTGAGCCCCTACATCGCCATGCTGCGGCGATCGAAGGCCGGCGTAGCGCTGATTTCGCCGCCGCCCCATCACGATATCTACTCCATTGAAGATCTGGCCCAGCTAATCTTTGACCTGCACCAGATCAACCCCAAAGCTGGGGTATCGGTCAAACTGGTGTCTGAAGTGGGCATCGGCACGATCGCTGCCGGGGTCGCCAAGGCCAACGCCGATGTGATCCAGGTGTCGGGCCACGACGGCGGCACCGGGGCCTCGCCGCTCAGCTCGATCAAACATGCTGGGGTGCCCTGGGAGCTGGGCCTCACCGAGGTGCACAAAGTACTGATGGAGAATGAATTGCGCGATCGTGTCACTCTGCGCGTTGACGGTGGCCTCAAAACTGGCTGGGACGTGATCATGGGTGCCCTGATGGGCGCTGAAGAGTTCGGCTTTGGCTCCATTGCCATGATTGCTGAGGGTTGCATTATGGCGCGGGTGTGTCATACCAACAACTGCCCCGTGGGCGTGGCCACCCAAAAAGAAGAGCTGCGTCAGCGGTTTACGGGCGTGCCTGAGCACGTAGTCAATTTCTTCTATTACATTGCCGAAGAGGTGCGATCGCTGCTAGCTCGCCTGGGCTACCGCTCCTTAATAGACATCGTGGGCCGGGCCGATCTGCTCCAGGCTCGCGCAGGCGTCTCCCTGGCTAAAACCCAGGGGCTCGATCTCTCGACACTAATGAATCTGCCGGATACGCGAGACGATCGCTCCTGGCTGACCCACGACGCCGTCCACAGCAACGGCCCGGTGCTCGACGACGAGATTTTGGCCGACGCCGACATACAGGTCGCCATCCAATCTCAGGGCACTGTGGCCAAGACCTACCCGGTGGTCACCATCAACCGCACTATCGGGGCAAGGGTGGCTGGTGTCATTGCTGAAAAGTACGGCAACTCTGGCTTTGAAGGTCAGCTAAATCTAGCTTTTGATGGCAGTGCTGGCCAGAGTTTTGGAGCCTTTAACCTACCCGGCATGACCCTCACCCTGGTGGGTGAAGCCAACGATTACGTGGGCAAAGGCATGCACGGCGGCGAGATTGTTGTTAAGCCGCCAGCGGGGATTGTTTACGACCCCTCCACCAACGTGATTGTGGGCAACACCTGCCTCTACGGTGCGACGGGGGGTACCCTCTACGCCCTGGGCACTGCTGGAGAACGGTTTGCCGTTCGCAACTCAAAGGGCCAGGCTGTCATCGAAGGCGCTGGCGATCACTGCTGCGAATACATGACCGGTGGGATAGTAGTGGTGCTGGGAACCGTAGGCCGCAACGTGGGGGCCGGTATGACCGGTGGCCTGGGCTACTTTCTCGACGAAACCGGCGGATTCCCGGTGCGGGTCAATCCTGAGATTGTCAAAGTGCAGCGGGTGATTACCCCTGCTGGTGAGGCCCAGCTCAAGGCACTGATCGAAGCCCATTTGGCCCACACCGGCAGTCCTAAAGCTGAAAAAATTCTTGCCAACTGGGGTGAATATCTGCCTTTGTTCTGGCAAGTAGTGCCTCCCTCAGAGGCCGACACCCCTGAAGCCAATCCAGATACTACCAGCCTAGAGAAGGTGCTGAGTTCTAGCCAATCCTAGGATTCTAGGGAGTAGGGGATAGGGGATTCCCTCTACTCCCCACTGCTCATCCCTATGGCGGCATCTCGGTGTGTTAAAGTAAACCTCTGGTTAATGGCATGTCGTGAACAACGAGCGCCAGTACGGGCAGAGTGTTTATAGGGCCGAGTGCTAAGTCTGTTAGACGACTCGTAGAAAGCACAAGGCTCTTGCTAGGGTATTCCCTTTCGTCCACTGCCATCTTTTGTTTGCTGATCACACCTGCCCCGTTGTCTGAGGTTATTGAATGTCTAAGCGTCGCAATCCTAAGAAAGAAAAAGCCTTACGAAATCAAGCCTATGCCCGCAAGTTCCGCAAAAAGCGGACGGGTAATCAGCGCTTCTTCCGCCGCAACAACACTGGCGCAACGGATGACGACAACAACGAAGAGAATAAAGAGAACAGCGATTACTCCAACAGCAACAATTAGGCGTAATCATCTCAGCCGTCCTCCTGATCTACGGAACTCTCCCCTCCCTTGGAGGGGTGGGGGTAGGTCAATCAGCAGCACAGAAAAGCTGACCTCATCCAGGGCCTTAGAGAGTTTCTAGGAACGAAGATGTCGCCTGAAAACTAGGACTCCTTAGTTGTTGATAATTTACAGTGGAAGTGCTCGGGCGATCGCAGCGGCGGCTTGTTTCCCCGAGGCAATCGCACCCTCTGCATTTCCCCCGTTGCACCAGTCCCCACAGCCAACCAGATTGGGTAGAGCTGGGGAGCTTAGAACGGGGGAATTTAAGCATGTTTGGGCAAAGCCATAGCGCCAACGATGCACCTGCATCCAGGCTGGATTACCAAGCTCAGCCTTTAAAGTTGCTGCCGCAGTGGCCAGCAGCTCTTGACCCACTGGCTCTAGGTCAGGGCGATCGATAGTTTGAGTTGCATAGGCTGCACTGCTGTGAATCACCACTACCGGTTCTTGGGGATCGGTACGTTTACTGCTGTCTAGACCCACCCATCGCAGGGTTGGGTGAGCCTCTCCCGTAACCAGCCAGCCGCCTGTGCCCCCCTTTTTTGCCGCCAGACATGGGGCGTGCCGAGAGCCGTAGCCTGCCATGATGGTAATGACTGGCTCAAAGTCTACAGGCTGAAGCTGTTGCACAAGATCTTTCAACTCCTCGTGATGCTGGGCTGCGGCAGCGATCAAGGCGATCGCCTGGGGAGCAGGGATGGCTACCACCACCGCTTTGGCCTCAAGGACGGTGGTGGCGGGAACATCGCTACCGAGAGATTCTCCGCTGATGCGCCACCCCTGGGTGAGCGGCGTTAACGATGTGGCCCGCCAGTAGCGCTGGATGTTCAGCCCTGGGGCAAGAGCCTTAGCCACTGCGCTCATACCCTGGGGTGCAACGTAGAGGGTGCCTGTTGCTACGGGGCGTAAAGTTCCATTGGCGCTGAGATCAAAGGCCTCTGGCTGCCAGGGCTGCAAAACGCCCTCGGCCAACAATCGGGGTATGGGGCTGAGGGAGGGGGCGGCAAAGGGCTCTAAATAGCGGCAGCCATGGTCGATGACGGTTGAGCCCAGGCGGCGGGTAGCCAAGCGTCCCCCCAGTCCGCGCGACTTGTCGACCACCGACACTGAGAAGCCATGCCGTTGCAGCTGGCTAGCTGCCGTCAAACCGCTCAGCCCTGCGCCAATGACCACCACATCTTGCATAGCCGCTTCCCCAATTTTGGTCTGTCGCCTTTGCCCAACATCCTATCTTGGGGAATTGTGTAAAAATATAGAACAGTTTGTAAAAACGACAAGCCTAAAAAACGGTGGTACTCAGTGGATGAGCTGCGATCGGCCCTGGAACTAGCAACAAATGAAGAACTTCAGGCTCTGACAGAGATGCTGTTTCGGCCTCGGTTTAACCCGCTTGACTACCTACAGCAGGCCGCCCCTCTGACTGTGCAGAGCGGCTCCCGGCAGCAGTGGCTCGATCGCCTAGAGCAGCGCTTTCGCTTTTTGGCAGCGGATGGCTTGACAGTTATCCATGGCCAAAGCCAGCAGGTCACTTATCGCCAGACTCTGATTCAAATATGTCACTACCTCAAGGTGCCCTACGCTGCCGCTTGGTCTACCGATGAGCTAGAGGCAGAGGTGTTTTTGCATCTGCTGCGGAGCAATCTAAGCAAGCTGCCCCAGACGGAGCGCGATCGCCTGCAGCAATCCCTGCAACAATCCCTGGCACAGTCAGCCCAATTTCAAGCCTTACCCTTAACGCTGCAAGCCGATCCTCTGGGGCTTTTGGCTAAAGGCAGCGGTGTGGTGGCTGTGAGTGCCTTACTCCAGCCCTGGCTATTGCACCAAATTGCGCGCCAGATGGCCCTGCAGGTTGCCCGCTACGAGATCGCCCGGCAGGCCGTTGTCAAAGGGGGCGGTACGGTGATGGCTCAAATTCATCAGCGGTTGGCTCTGCGCATGGCTTCTCGAGGGGTAGCCGTCAGTGCTGCTCGCTACGGTGCTACCAAAGCCATATTTTCGGTACTGGGGCCAGCCCTGTGGGGCTGGTTTTTAGCTGACCTGGGCTGGCGGGCTGTCGCCACTAACTACAGCCGGGTTATTCCGGTGGTGTTTACCCTGGCTCAAATTCGCCTCACCCGATCGACCGAAGATTGGAAACTTGCCCCAGGGTAGGGCGTTTTTAGCCTATGCCCGTTGCCAATTGCTCTGCCCGTGGGATGTTATGCCTGACGCCAACCCCAGAACTAAAACCCACTACGACCAGTTGGGGGTCAAGCCTACCGCTAGCCCTCAGCAGATTCGGCGCGCCTTTCGCGACCTGAGCAAGCTTTATCATCCCGATACCACCGAGTTGCCAGCAACCGAAGCCACCGAGAAGTTTCAGCAGCTCAACGAAGCCTATGCCATTCTCAGCAGCCCCGATCGCCGCTGGACCTATGACCAGCAGGTTGGCTATTCGCGCATTTCAGTCATGCAGCCCCTAGAGTCTCTCAGCCGTCCGGCGGCACCCCAACGCCGCGAACCCGCCAACATGTATCTAGACCCGACCGATCGCCCCCTCTCTGCGGGGGAAATTTTTGCTCTGTTTATTCTCGGACTGACCTTTGTAGCCTGCCTTGCCTTAGTGGTTACTGTGAGCTTAACCAGGGGAGACTATGCCGCAGATCTAGAGTTGGAGTTAGATGTCGCCGCTCAGGCAGCAGAAATACCTTTGACTAACTCCCTCAGGCTTCCCGCCCTTGCTGCGCCTACCCTATCTAAACCAGAAGCCACCTCCAAACCACCCTCAATGCAGGCACTACCCCTGCCTCAAGTCCTCCAACCGACTGAGCCTCAGACGCCCTCGTCGCCAACTTGGCTGTAGTTCTAGCGGGTCTTGGCTCTTCACCTACCAGGGGCTAACTAAAATCTAAAGTTCAAAATCTAAAATCGGTATATTGCTCTATGCCTCTCCCTGCTGCTGCGACCCCTCTCTACAACCACCCGCTGCCCGACATCGAAACCTGGCTGAGTCAGCACGGCTGCACCCAAGACACAGACGCCTTACACTGCTGGCATGTCGTCTGTCCGCGCTGGGAGGCCGAAATTTTGCTGGAGACAGATTGTATTGTCGTGCGCTACATTAGCGCCGGTTCTGACGATAAAGACATCCGGAGAGTCTTTAAATATTCTTTAAGTCGCCAGGATCTAGAAGAGGCTATTTTTGCTGGCCCTTAGAGCCTAACCCTGCTGTCAAACGGTCACCAATCAGGCTATAGAAGTGAACCTACCGGCTGGGCGATCGATGACATCGCCCAAAGCCTAGCTGTCTTTTATCAGCCACCCCCCTATGCCTCGCCCTGTCCTCTACGTTGCCATCACCAACCACGGGTTTGGCCATGCCACCCGGGCTGCCGCGATCGCAGCGACGGTCACGGCCATTGAGCCCGAGGTCGATGTGGTGCTGGCGACGACGGCTCCCCAGTGGCTGCTCGACGAGTACCTGCCGGTGGAGTACGAGTATCGCCCGGTGGCCTTTGACATTGGGGTGATTCAGCCCGATAGTCTGACGATGGATTTGACCGCTACCCTGGCTAAGCTGGAGGCTATTCAGACCCATCAGCAGAAGACGATCGCCGCCGAAGTCGCCTATCTGAAGCAGCGGGGGGTGAACCTGGTGCTGGCAGATATTCCGCCCCTGGCGACGGCGATCGCCCACGCTGCCGATCTCCCCTGCTGGATGGTGAGCAACTTTGGCTGGGATTTTATCTACCGTGCCTTTGGCCCCGAGTTTGCAGGCGTTGCCAACTGGATTGGAGACTGCTTTGGGCAGTGCGATCGCCTGTTTCGTCTGCCCTTCCATGAACCCATGGCTGCGTTTCCGGTAGTGGAGGATGTGGGGCTGACGGGCGGTACCCCCCGCTACGCCGCTGAGGATCTCAGGGCGCAGTGGAATTTGTGCTGTCCCCGCGATCGCACCGTGCTGCTCACCTTCGGCGGGTTAAGTCTCCAGGCCATTCCCTACGATCGCCTGGCGCAATTTTCCGACTGGCAGTTTCTCACCTTTGACCTAGACGCCCCTACCCGGCCCAACCTGTTCAAAGTGCCCCGCCAGGGCTACCGCCCGGTAGATGTGATGCCCCTGTGTGGCCGCATGATCTCAAAACCGGGCTACAGCACTTTTTCTGAAGCCTGTCGCCTAGATTTGCCTGTTATCACCATCACCCGAGACGATTTTGCCGAAGGCCCGATTCTCATTGAGAGTTTGCAAAACCACAGTTGGCACCGGGTGGTTAGCCCGCGGAAGTTTTTTGAGGATGACTGGGATTTTGTCAGTGAGCCCTTAGAGCCGCCCCGAACGCAGCAGGCTCTGGCCAAAGACGGCAATGGGCATATCGCTAGGGCGATTGTGGACTATCTGGCGATCGCGTGATGCTGGTCTGGGCGGCGCATGGGAGGGATGTATTCCACCCCTCCATCCCATCACTCTCCTCGCCCGGTCGGCAGCACTGGCGGGCTCTGGTACGGCATGGGAATGTACTGCACCGTCGGCCTTCCCATCATGGGCTGAGGATAGAGATCCATCAAGCTGTAGATCTCTAGGGGTAGGCCCACGGTTACGGGCAGCCCCATATCGGTAGCTTCTTCTACGGAGATGGGGTAGTCGTGGGTGACTTGGCCCGTAGTGAGGCGATCGATAATTTTGTCGATGTTGGCCAGATCCACCTTTTGTCGAGGGATGGCATCCTCTAGCAGGGTGCGGACAAACCGCTGCACCTGGGCGATCGCCTTGCGGGCCACATCGGCGGTAATCAGGGTTTGGTCATCGATTTTTTCGGGGGGTTTGGCCTCTAGCACTGTGAGAATGCTGGCCGCCGCCACATTGCCCAACTGGGGGTCTACCGGCCCCAGAACCGCGTTTTCATCCATCACGATCTCGTCGGCGGCCATGGCCAGCATGGTGCCGCCGCTCATGGCGTAGTGGGGAATAAACACCGTCACCTTGGCCCCGTGACGCAGTAGGGCACGGGCGATCTGCTCGGTGGCCAACACCAGCCCGCCGGGGGTGTGCAAAACCAGATCGATTGGCACATTTGACGGGGTGAGGCGAATGGCCCGCAGAATTTGCTCCGAGTCTTCGATGTTAATGAAGCGAGAAATGGGAATGCCCAGCAGGCTGATCGACTCTTGCCGGTGAATCAGAAGAATCACCCGGCTGCCCCGCTGCTGCTCCAGATTGCGGATTGCCGCCAGCCGTCGCGACTCCACCATGCGCCGCTGAATCGCCGGTTGTACCGACAAGACGATGAGAAATATAAAAAACAGGCTGATGAAGGTCATGGGCTGACGAAAAATACAACACTGGAGTCAGATCTACCTGCCCAGCCTTGTAGCTCCGAAGGAGATTGCAAAAGGCGGCTTAGGCTTGCGCCTCTAGCATCTCAGAAATGGCGTGGCGGTGGGGAGCCTGCCGACCCCTTTCTAGCCTCTTTTGAGTTAGAAAACGTTATCCCTACCTCTGCAACCCCTGGCTATGATGACCCATGGAATGCAATTGGACTCGGCACTGTGAATCTACCCTCTGTAGCGTTTCTCACCACAGGGCTAATGGCTCTCAGCCTATCGGCGGGCTATGGGGCAGATCTATCTTTCGCTACCCCCGACGGTCTATTTCGCTTGGGGCCAAATGCTGACGATCGCCAGACTCTGCTGCCCGGCGGCGATCGCCCCTTCAACAGCCTGACCTGGTCGAATGACGGTCTGCACCTGGCGGTAGTGCAAAACTATGGCGAGGTCTACCGAGTGAGCCCTGGGGCGGCTGGCCCAGAGCTGGTTTTTTCTAGCGACTGCCCGCGTCCGCCCAACCTAGCGGTGGCGTGGCAGACTACCGCCCCGACCCTGGTCATCAAAGAGCAGTGCCCTGCATCTATTGCTGGCCTACCTGCCCAGATCAGTCTCTACCGCAGCTCTGCCACGGGGGAGATGACGCCTGCGATCGCCCTGCCCGACAACCTGACCTCCGACGTATTTTTATCGCCCGATGGCAGTCAGGTAGCCTACGCCGCTGGCGAGCATATTTTTGTAGCCGGGCTAAATGGCAGTAGCCCCCGACAGGTCACCCAGACCCCTGGCATCTACGGGGCCGCCGGTAGCCCCCTAGCTTGGTCACCCGACGGCACCCGCCTCGCTTTTTACGAGGGCAACTATCCTCTCCAGCGGTTGAACGTGGTCGGGGTTGACGGCAGCGATCGCCGCTTGCTCACCCCCGACCCCAACTTTCAGATTTATCGCAGCCGACTGTTGTGGTCTCCAGATAGCCGTTACATTACCTTCTATCGCCCCCACAACCCGCCCTTTAGCAACCAGGAGGTGGTGGCCCTGGTCAGCATTGCCTCAGGTGAAACCCAGGTACTCACCCGCCCCGGCTTCTACGACGCTCTCAGTTGGTCGCCCGACAGCCAGCAGTTGGCTCTGGCCTCAGGGGTACAGGCCGGGCGGCAGGCGCTGTTTAGGCTCGACCTGGCCACCCAAGAGTTTACAGCTCTCACCAACCAGCCGCTGCAAACTATCTTAGAAAGCCAGTGGGCTCCCGAGGGCGACTGGATCGCCTTTACAGCCACCCCCAATGACGACCCCTTTGGTACTCAGGTGCTGTACCGGGTGCGCCCCGACGGCAGTCAGTTTGGCCCCTTGACGAGCGATGACGAGTACGTGTACCCCTTCACCTGGGTGTCTGACCCTGCCAGCAACTGAGCGTCAGGTGACCTGCTCTAGCTGACGCTGCACTTCGCCCTGGCGCTGCACCGCCGCCAGCGCCTGCTGCACCACCTCGACCCCCGCCCCCGCCCGGTAAGATTCTGCGGTCAATATTTGCTTCCAGAGGCGGCTGCCGGGTTGACCGGCAAACAACATCAGCATGTGGCGGGTAATTTTGCCCAGCTTAAGCCCCTGGCGTACCCAGTGGTCAATATAGGGCAGCATCGCCTCTACCACCTGTTGGGGCGATCGCGGCGAAGTTGTCGCCCCAAAAAACGGCCCATCGACCTGGGCAAATAGGTAAGGGTGGTCGTAGGCGGCACGCCCAATCATCACCGCGTCTACTTGGGTGAGCTGTGCTGTGGCTTGGTCAAGGTCGGTAAAGCCGCCGTTAATCTCAACCCACAGGTGAGGGAACTCTCGCTTGAGCCGGTGGACATCACCGTAGCGCAGGGGCGGCACGGTGCGGTTGTCCTTGGGGCTGAGCCCCTGAAGCCAGGCCTTGCGGGCATGGACGGTAAAATGGCGACAGCCGGTCTGGGCCACGGTGCTGACAAAGTTTGCCATGTCGTCGTAGCGATCGCGGTCATCAATGCCAATGCGGTGCTTGACGCTCACCGGCAGGGAGCTGGCGGCCATCATCGCCGCTATACCGTCAGCCACCCGCTCGGGCTGAGCCATGAGGCAGGCTCCAAAGTTGCCGCTGCGAACGCGATCGCTAGGGCAACCCACATTGAGGTTGATGGCGTCATAGCCAAAGTCGGCGGCAGCGCGGGCGCTGGTGGCTAGCATGGCTGGGTCATCGCCCCCCAACTGAAGCACCAGAGGACTTTCGCTGGGGGTAAAGCCGAGCAGATGATCGCGATCGCCGTGCACAATCGCCTGGGCCGTCACCATCTCGGTGTAGAGCAGAGTGCGCTGGGTAATCTGCCGCATAAAGTAGCGGTAGTGGCGATCGGTGCGATCCATCATGGGCGCGATGCTCAGGGGCACCTCGATGGCCTTGGCCGTATTGATGCAATTTTCCGCAGTGCTGGTGGCGACGCCCATTGAGCAGCTAATTTAGAGTTCTACTTCTAGAGTTTAGTTTGGCTTAGCTTAGCATCGCCCTCCTGGCCTTGCTTCTGGTCCTTGGGAGATTTCCCTGACTGCGATCGCCCGATGTAGTGTACATTATGAGAAAATTGTGACAGCTTTTTAAGTAAACGATTTAGGAGGGTAAGCCCTATGGATTGGCGCGTCGTTGTTGTTCTTCTGCCGATTGCAGTGGCCGCAAGCTGGGCTGTGTTTAACATTGGTCGGGCTGCCCTAGGGCAACTGCAAGACTTCCTCAACCGGGAAGCCTAACTGGGTGTTGGCCGCTGAGCTGCTCAAACCCTAAGAATGCCCTGCGGCTCAAGCTAGCCAAGGTCAACTAGTCAAACATTAAATTAGCCAGATCTGCTAGCAGTTGACCAAAGGCAATGCCTCGGTGGCTGCTAGCTTCTTTTTGGGCCGCAGACATCTCCGCAAAGCTTTTGCCCAGGGCCGGTACGTAGAAAATGGGGTCGAAGCCAAACCCGCCTTCGCCGCGAGGGGCAAGCAAAATTTCACCCTGGCAGATGCCCTCGGTTTCTAGGGCGATCTCACCCTGGGGGTTGGCCAGGGCTAGGGCACAGACAAACTGGGCGCTGCGATCGCGATCGCCTGAGGTCGCCATTTCCGCCAGCAGCCGCTCAATTCTCGCGGCATCGCTGTCGGCGTAGCGGGCTGAGTAGATGCCAGGGGCACCGCCGAGGGAGTGCACCTCTAGGCCAGAGTCATCGGCGATCGCCCACTGCCCGAGCGCCTTGGCTACCCCGGCGGCCTTGAGGCGAGCATTCTCTAAAAAAGTCGTGCCGCTTTCGTCGATCTCGATCGACTCGGGCTTGAGCTGTAGCTGCCAGCCAAGGGGGGTCAGATAGACCTGCATTTCTTTGAGCTTGCCGGGGTTTCCGGTGGCCACAATAACCGTAGGCATGGGTAGTAAACAGTCCGTTACAGCGAGAGGCTGGGTTGATTGTAGAGCCTGGCCTAGGGGCATGAGTAGCGCGATCGCCAAATACACATTGGGCCTAAACCTGGTAGCTTGGTTGAACAGTCTTCGCCATCGCAAAGGTTTTCACCCTTGACCCCCCAGCGCTCCTCCCAAAGCTCCAACTACTGGACGCTTGCCCCCTACGTGCGACGCGAGTGGCGCACCATTGCTCGGGCGCTGGTGGGCACAGTCATATTTGTGGCCTACTGGCCGGTGCTGGCCTGGCTGTCGGGCAATATTCTTGAACAGCTAGCGGCGGGCAACGTGCCGGTGATGGCTCGCTTCATTGCCATCACCATGGCTGGGTTTGCCCTGCAAAAAATTGGCCAGTACATTCAAGATTCACTAATGGCCAAGGCCGCCCTAGAGGTGGCTTTTAACCTGCGGCGCGATGTCTACACGCACATTCACCGGCTCAGCCTCACCTACTTTGAGCGCAGCCAAACGGGAGATCTGTCCTACCGGCTCACCGAAGATATCGATCGCATCGGCGAAGTCGTGCAGAAGCTGTTCCACGACTTTTTGCCCTCGGTGCTGCAATTGGTGGTGGTGCTGAGCTATATGGTCTATCTCAACTGGCAGCTCACCCTGACCGCCCTGGTGCTGGTGCCCATTTTGGCGGTGATGGCCGGATGGTTTGGCGAAAAAATGCTGCAATTTTCGCGGCGCAGCCAAAACCTGGTGTCTGACCTGTCGTCGCTGGTGACCGAGGTGTTTAGCGGCATTCGCCTGGTGCGGGCCTTTGCCGCCGAAGACTACGAGGTCGAGCGCTTTACCCAAGAGGCCGAGAAAAACCGCCAGGCTAAGTACAAAGCGGCCTGGCTGCAAGCGGTGCAGTACCCGGTGGTGGGCTTTACCTATGCCCTGGTGGTGATGGGCATTTTGCTGGTAGGAGCCTGGCAAATCGCTGAGGGCAACCTGACGGGCGCCTCCTTTGGCAGCTATGTGGTGGCGGCGCTGATGCTGATCGACCCGGTCAACCACGTCATTATCAACTACGGCGAGTTTAAGCAGGGCGAGGCCTCGGTCGATCGAGTGATCGAGCTGCTGAATATTGAGCCAGCGGTGCGCGAATTGCCCACTGCCATTGAGCTACCCAAGGTGACCGGGCGGGTCGAGTACCGCAATGTCAGCTTTGGCTATGAGGCCGGTGAGCCGGTATTAAGCAATCTCGACCTGCTGGCTCTGCCCGGCGAGCAGATTGCGCTGGTGGGCTCTTCGGGAGCGGGTAAGTCAACCCTGGTGAACCTGCTGCCCCGCTTCTACGACCCCCAGGCGGGCCAAATTTTGATCGACGATGTGGATGTCTCTACGGTGACGCTGCGCAGCCTACGGCGGCAGATCGGCATTGTGCCCCAAGAGACTACGCTATTTTCGGGCACGATCGCCCAAAACATTGCCTTTGGCCAAAAAGATTTTGATATCGAAGCGGTTGAAGCCGCCGCCCGCATCGCCAACGCCCACACCTTCATCAGCGAGTTTTCCCAGGGCTACTACACCTGGATGGGAGAGCGGGGGGTAAACCTCTCAGGGGGGCAGCGGCAGCGGGTGGCGATCGCCCGGGCTGTTCTGCTCAACCCCCGCATTCTGATTCTCGATGAGGCCACCTCGGCGCTAGATGCCGAGTCTGAGGCCCTGGTACAGGAGGCTCTAGAGCGGTTGATGAGCGATCGCACCGTCTTCATCATCGCCCACCGCCTGGCCACCGTCCGCAAGGCCGATCGCATTTTGGTGATGGAAAAGGGCCGGGTAATCGAGTCGGGCACCCACAGCGAGCTGCTCACTAACCAAAGTCGCTACGCCCAGTTCTACGCCCAGCAGTTTGCGGGCAATGACGCCGTTTAAACCACCCTGTCATTCAGCCTCGTGTCATCTCGCCTGGCCAAGTATTACCCTAGAGTCAGTAATTACTGCTGGTTAATCATGACATCGCCCCCGGCCACCGGTCTTGGCCCCACCTCAGAAAAAACGGTTTATCAGGATAGTTGGGGCGATCGCCTGTTTATCTGGTTGTTTAGCCGCAAAATGGCCCAGGCTGTCGGCCAAGACACTGCCCTCAGCGGCTATGACGGCTTTGTGGATCTATCAACGCAAATTATGCAGGGGCGCAATGCCCAACAGCAGCAGGCCCTAGTCGCCGTGGTACTAAAGTCTCTAGTGCCCAGCCAGGTCCTGTGGCTGATTCGTACGCTGTTTGCCCCCACCCGGCTGGTGTGCGAGCTCAACGCCTGGTTTGCTACCCGGCTGTTTGAGTGGCTAGTCGGCCCCTGTGAGGTCAAAACCGTCGAGTTTACCGATGCCGAGGGCCAGGTGCAGCTGCAGCGCAGCGGCGTACACATCAAAAAATGCCGATATCTAGACGAAAGCCGCTGCGTCGGCATGTGCGTCAACATGTGCAAGCTGCCCACCCAGCGCTTTTTCACCGAAGACTTTGGCATTCCCCTCACCATGGTGCCAAACTTTGAAGACTTTAGCTGCGAGATGATCTTCGGCCAGCCGCCGCCGCCCTTGGCAACTGAAGATGCCTACAACCAGCCCTGCCTGGTAGATCACTGTTCTCTGGCAAACCGCGATCCCCAGCCCTGCCCCAAGGTCAGGCTTTGACCGGTAGGGCGTACCCCGAAGCCTATGTCATACCGAATCCGAATTCCATACCTCTGATTTCCAGCCGACCCACCTGTAGGGCGTTGGCGTAGCCTGGCCGTAGGCCTTACCGCTGTTCGCCCTGCTGAATCGGGGGTCGGCGAGCAGGATTTGGTATCAGCTATCTGTATATCCCTGATTGGTAGGGGCTTTGAACTGCAAAGCCCCTACCAGGTATTGGTTTTAAGCCGGGTTTTTGTGAGTCGGATCTGCTATTAGCGCCCAGCTGCTCCGACTAAGTCTTTTGCTAAAAAGTTCTGCCAACTGGCGCTGAGATCGTCGCTGCCGCGTTGAGCCTCCCATGGGCCGCTGTCGAAGCCAGCAATCGTCCACTGCCCGGTGATGCGATCGCCATCGGCAGAGACGGTGCCAACGTAGTCGATCGCCGGCGCACTCTGGGCTAGGTAGCGCTTCACAAACTGCACCTGTCGCCCCGTCACCGTACCGCTGATCTGGGCCTCGCCCAGGTAGCCATCGTCGAGAATGCTGCCGCTGAGAACATTGCCCCCCTGTACCAGGGTGGCTTCAAAACGGGTGGGCCTATCCCGTTGCCAGTAGGTGCCGAGCCACATGCCGCTTAGATCCGTCATAGGCACAAGTCTGCCATAGGGCCAGGTTTTCGCACAGCCCTGGGGGTAAGATAGCGACCATTCTTTAACGGCGACAAACTTCTGGTCAGCGGTCAAAACCCCTGTTTGCAAGGCTTGGCAGATAGCCAAAGGTCTCGATTGCCCTCCGGTGGAACTGCATATGACAGAAAGGACAGTTCTAACCCTACCGGCACGGGAGACTCATAGTTTTGCTGACAGTATAGACAGGCTACCCCACAGCGTTCGACGCGCGTCACCTATGGTCAAACCTGCGGTAATTCAAGCTGCTCATACAAGGCTTTGAGCTTCTTCTTAGTCGGGTCTACCTCAGTGCCACCGTGAGGATGACGGTCACTTGCGCTACCACCACTTGGTTAGGCTCTCGTCCATTACCCAGATGGCCCATCGCTAGCGCTGCCAGCGCCAGGTGAAGATTAATTTCGCTTGGCCGCAAAATAGTACAATTGAACCATAATAATTTGGCGCCTTGTTAATCTCCCTCCCATCACACCCCATAGCTGACGCCATTGTCAGTACCCTGCGCCCCGGTATATCTGACGATACCCCTCTGCTGCACTATTTGGATACCCAGTCCCAGCCACCCCCTTGGGTTTGTGCAAATTATTGACCCGGCGTGCGAAGAAAACCAATACTGGGGCGATCTGCCGCCGAACTTGCGGGCGATTGACATTTGGATTGGCAACGCTGCTTTGGAGGCGACGATTGCGCGGTCTATCGTCTCACCCGAGCCAATAGGACCAATGATCTCACACCCATGGAGAACACCGTCTATGGCAATGCCTGAGCAGCGAACTATCCCGATGCTGCGACATTCTTGTATGCGATCGTAGCAAGACCTTTGATCTCGACGCTTTTGATTTTGATGAAAACCCAAATTCAACCCATCCCTGAGGAAAACACCATGCAAGTGAATCCCTACCTGGTTTTCGACGGCACCTGCGAAGCGGCCTTCAAGTTCTACCACCAAGTTTTAGGAGGCGAACTGGGCGACATGATGACTTTTGCCGGTTCTCCAGCGGAAAGTGAGGTGCCGCCAGAACTGGGCGATAAAATCATGCATACCCAGCTTACCCTTGGCGACTGGGGCATCATGGGCTCTGACTGTATGCCCGGTCAGTACGAAACACCCCAGGGGTTTTCGGTGTCGCTCCAAGTACCTGACACCGCCGAGGCGGAGCGCATCTTCAACGCCTTAGCCGAGGGAGGGAAAGTTCAAATGCCGCTGGCCGAAACCTTCTGGGCCAAGCGCTTTGGCATGGCAATCGATAAATTCGGCATTCCCTGGATGATCAACTGTGGTTAGGTTGCTCTATCGATGGCTATCGCCAGAACCCTAAAAGACATTCCGCTCGATCATCTCTACAGCCTCAACTCCCCAACAGCCGTAGTGGGCAGGGGAGTTGAGGGGGCGAGAGCCCAGACTTAGAGATCGCGACTGAGGGCCGGTGGGGCTGCGTTATCGGGGCGATCGACCTCAAAGACTTCGGCGGCACCGCCGTTGAGCACCGTAATCACCTGGGGCGGGGTGGCATCGGGGGGGTAGACCAGGTCAATTTCGAGGTCTTGGCGAGCCTCAGCAGGAATAGTGAGCCTCAGCAGTGGGTCGCTTTCCTGGCCCCGGCGCTGCACCAAGTGCACATAGTGGGTGCGCTCAATGCCCATCTGATTTCTAAACTTCAGACGCACGGTGCCGCGAAAGAAAATTCGATCTTCAGGCGGGCGACGAAACCTAAGCCCTTGCACGAGCTCTTCGTCTCGCAGGGGGGTTTGAAACTTGAGGCTGATGGTCTGATCGACATCTCGATTGTTGTAGAGGGGCAGCTTGAGGTTGTAGCGCACGCCGTAGTTGCCGTGGGCGCGGTAGGCCGTATCGGGATAGCGGGCCACCATAGGCGCACTCTGAATTTGACCGGTGCCAAAGGTGTTGCGATCGACCGAGCTGACCACGTAGGAGAAGGCATTGCCCGGTGCCGGAATAGTCAACACATTGGCATCGGGGGAGTCGGTCAAGGTGGCTTGCCATCTCGACCCTTTGGCTACCCCAGCCACCCGACCATAGTAAAACCGACCAAAGCGATAGGTCTCAGGGTCAGTAGGGGGAATGTCGCGGGGGCCAGCCAGTTGCCCTTGCTTGAGCACCTGTAGCCAGTCTTGCAGCGTGGGCACGCGCTCATTGCCATTGGGCATCTGGTCGGCATAGCGAGCCAGGCTAGCTACATGCACCGGGCCAGTGCTGGTGAGGTACATCATGGCGGTGCGACCGTTGCTGGGCACAGGCCGCGGGGCCACAGGAGTCGGGGCAGCACCATTTTCACCGGTTTCGGGGTTGATCTGGGCGGCGGCGGCGGTCAGGGTGACCGCCCGCACCGGCGGTTTAGGGATCATGCTGCCCTGGGGATGACTGCCGTTGACAGGCACCGTCAGCTGGCGCAGGGGAATGGGGGTATTCATTAACAGCTGTACGTGGCCGGGGGGCACGGTGATGCGGTCGGGCCAGTGGGGCTGGTTGGCCCCGCGCAAAATGTCGGTGGTGGTGCGGCTGCCAGGGCCAGCAAAGACATTGCCATTGGTGCTCAGCCGAGCATCGGGCAGGTTCACAAAGGGGGCCTCTTGGCTGAGGTAGCTCACTCCCTGATGCACGGTGATATCGACCGGTTCGCTGCCGGGGTTATGAACCACGATGCCCATGAAGAGGGTGCGGCGATCATCGGAGTTAATGCCCCGGGCAATGTGGTGAGCAAAAATGTCAAAGCGACCGTTAAAGGCGTAGTTGAGGTGAGCCTCAGGAGAGGCCATACCGTCTTTTGGAAAGGTGGACAGCAAGATACCGTTTTGCTGCACCACCTCGGGGCTGTTGCTGTTAAACACCGGCACCTCGTCGAGCCCGCCCGGCAGGGGCCGCACCTCTTGGTAGCGAATCACCTCGGCGTAGGTGCCGTCGCGGGGAATGACCACCGTTTTTGCATCGGTGGCGGGGATAGCTTCACCCTGGGGCAGTTGAGCAAACAGCGGAGAAAGGGTGATAGCAGCTAACGCACTCAGCATGGATAACCCGTGGAACGACCAAAATACTATTGTTTCAGTTTGCCCAGGTAGAGTAAGCCTGAAGCAGTAGATGTAGACCCTCTAGGTGGGTTAACCCTCGGACAGGCAGCTTGATAACCGAGGACAGGACCAGGGAAGTTGGCCCGTAGTTAACACCGACCTGGAACAGCGGATATCATCTGCGCCCAAGATTTTAGCTTTAGGCTACAGATTGACCCGATCTACCATACCACCTAGGTGGAACGGGTATTTCTCCCCGTTTCTAGGGAAACTACCGAATCTTTATAGAATTTTTAATTGGTGACTATTGGCTCTGTAGGGGCGCGTCGAGCACTTTGGTGAGGCGATCGCTGACATCCTCTAGATAGGCCAGGGTGGCGATATCGAGCCGTCGCCCCTGGCGGCTAATCTGACGCTTGACTGCTGTTTGAATCTGCCGCAGCTGATAGCGGGCCAGCACCCGCGCCTCTTCGGGGGCACCAAAGGTAAACTGCTGGGCCACAAACGCCAGCAGGTCGGTCACGTCTTCCCCAGAGCCGTGGCTGCGTAGCACCAGGCTAGTGAGGATGTTGAGGTGGTGGCGCTGCAAGCCCTGGCGCAGGCTGGGAATGGCAGTGGCGTCAGGGTCGGGGCTAAACACCTCGGCCCAGATGGATTGGCCCATGGTGTCAAATAGTTCTGCCAGGGGAAGGGGGTCTTGGCCCCCTGGGTTAAACTCGCCGTCGCGCAGCCGCCCCAGGCGATAGCCATCGAACAGATTGGAGAGGGTAAAGGCCTGGGTAAATAAAATGCGATCGAAGATCGGGTAGTCGATGCGATCGACAAAGGGATTTTGGCCCCAGTGCAGCCAGCGATTGGGTGCCAGACGGTTGACTAGATCTGGCGACAGGGTGAGGGCGTCGGGGGCAAACACTCTATCTTTGAGCAGCGCCAGAGCCCGCCGCTGCTCGGCCGCAGAGATTAGCTCAAAGGCTGGCTGACCGCGCGAACTCCAGGGATCGGCTCGGGTAAAGCGCTGACCGCCAATGTAGTTGGCGATGGTGTCTGCCTGCATGTCGTAGTGAAAAAACACGAGGTTGACCCGCTGGCGAAGCTGGCCGTAGCCCTCACCGGGGTTGACCGAAAACCAGTCAAGGCGATCCCAGATGGCTTTGGCGATCGCCATTTGACCCTCTGCATAGGCCAGAGGGTCATTGCTGAGATCCCAGGCGCTGGCTTTGGGGTCGATCAGGGTGTAAGCGTCTTCGTCGGGGGCGTAGGCTAGATCTGGAGAGCCAGATCGGTCGGCGATCGCCTGCAACTCTCGCTGGGCGGTGGCGCGGGTGACGGGCCGGTAGCCGTATTCGATCGCCCAGCGATCGTAGGGGCCGAGCTGGGTGGGAAAGTAGTCGCCCTGGGGCTGCCCCGGCGGAGCCAGGTTGGGGGGTAGGTAGTCCATCACCGAGCTAACCATGCCCTGGGCCTGGGTGGCGGTCGGGTCGTTGAGGTCTGCGGGCGGCAGCAGGGTGCTGCCCAAAAAGTTGTGGCGCAGCCCCAGCACATGGCCGACCTCATGGGCGGTCAGCACCTTCAGGTACTGCTGAATGTAGGCCGCTTTGGTCTCGCGGCTGGTGAAGGGAGGGGCCAGAGTAGCAATAGCCAGACTGCCAAAGGCGTTGGTTTGGGTCGATCGCAGGGCAGCACAGTAGTCAAGGGTATCTAGCCGCTGGAGTGCTGAAGCCGCTGGGGTTTGGCCCTGACGCGCCAGTAGGCGATCGCCCAGAGGGTGGCCACAGGGCATCAGTCGGTCGGTCGCTCCACCGGCCGCCGCCAGGGTGTCGTACTCTAGACCGAGGTCACTGACAATGCTGGCGTCGAGAATCACGTCGGCGTCGAGAATTTCGCCGGTCAGGGGGTTGACCCGCGAGGGGCCGAGGCCGCTGGCCCAGGGTGACAGCGAGTCTGACCAGCGAATCACGTTGTAGCGCACATCGGCAGGATCCCAGCCGGCGTTGGCCGGCATTTGGCGCACCTCAATCGCCTGGCTAAAGCCCGCCTGCTGAAAGGCCCCATTCCACCAATCAATGCCCTCGCCAATGGCGGCACGATACTCCTGGGGAGTGGTGTTTTCGATCCAAAAGACCAGGGGCTGTTTGGGGGGCGACAGGGCGGCGTTGGGGTCTTGTTTCTCTAGATGCCAGCGGTGAATGTAGCGCACAAAGGGGTCGGTGATGCCGGGCCGTTGGGGAGCGCGATAGGCGGTGACAAAGTAGCCCACCCGCTGGTCGGCCAGCCGGGGCAAAAAGGTGGGATGGTTGGGCATCGCCGACAGGCTGTAGCGCACCCGCAGGTTAAACCCCCGACTGTCGGGAAGGCTGGAAAGGCCGAGGTCAAAAGGTGAGGGCGCTGCGCTACCGCCAGCAAACCCCAGCACTGTCCCGAGTTCGATATTTTCGGGGAAGGTCTGGACTGGCCCCAGGTAGGAGGCCTCACTGCTAACGCTGTAGCTGCCCAGAGCCCAGGGAAACTGGTCCGAGAGATTGACCGGGTCGCGGTTGATCAAAAAATCTTTTAGGTCGATCAGCAGTTCGCCAGTGCCGTCTTGGATAGCTTGAATGGGCAGGGTCATCAGCACCGAGTCGCCAAAAGACTCTCGCAAGAGCTGCTGGGCCTGGGGCTGGGGGTTACGAATGTAGACATTGGGCACCGCCACCTGAAGGCGATGGTCGGGAATTTGGCGAAACTGAATCATCAAGTCGTTGACCGGCCAGCCGCGAAATAGCCCCAATTCTCCCAGCCCCGACTCTAGGTTGGCCATCAACAGCAGGTTTTGGTTGAGCTGGGCGGGCTGAATGCCCAGCAGGGCGCGGTTGCGTTCTAGGTCGTGGTAGACGGTGAACAGCCCCTTGGCCACCGTTAGATCTTTGATCACTTCGTCAAAGGGTTTGAGACTGCCGGTTTCGGTGGTGGGAGTCTCGTCTGAGCTTTGGGTTTCGGTGGTGGTCGCCTTATCGTCGTCGACCTGGGCGTAGAGGGTGGGAGCGATCGCGCCCTTGGGAGGTGTGGCTGTGGCGCGATCGCCCTGCCCCAGGGCAAGCAGCACCGCGATCGCTAAACCCAAGAGAAATATCAGCCCCGATCGCGCACTCTGCTTCACTGGCAGCACCCCTTAAATTCGCTTCAGCGTTACCCCTTAGGTAGAGGCATTTAGTGTTGTCATATGATAGACCCCATTGCCCTGGCGATTCCTCTACGGCTACCACTGGCGGCGATAGTCATGCTCGACGTAGCGCTTGATCTGCCGAGCCATGCGGCGAATGCCTTCTTTTTCATCCCGGCGAATGAAGGGGAGAAAGATTGGGGAGAGCAATCCAGAGATGCGCTCTTGGTGGATGTATTTGGTGCGGTTGGGGCCGATATCTTCTAGCTCAAAGGTGTGATCGCTCCTAAAACCGGGGCCCTGGGCGACCCACCTCAGGCAGCGGTTGGGTTGCACTACGACAATGCGGGGCTGAAACTCTGTTTCGTCATCGCCCTCGCGGCGGCGCAGGGCCAAAAAGATTTCGCCCCCCGGCTGAATGATCAAGTTGGGGTCGCAGTCGTAGAGAAAGGTATTCCACCGGTGCCATTCCTCTTTGCGGACGAGGGCATCCCACACGGCAAAGCGAGGGGCGTTGATGGTGGTTTCGCTGTAGAAACTGGGCATGGCGATGGGGGGGTAGCCAGAAACCGAACGTCAGGAATCGTGCATAGGTAACAGACGCTACTGCTATCTTCACACAGACTAAGGGTGCACGAATGAGGGCAGATTAGCAGGTTAGAGCGTTGATCGAGGCGATGTCTCAGGTGGGCTGATTACAGCTGCAAAGCCTGGCTGAGGTATTTAGCTAAAACACTCCTACACTGTGTAGTTGGCCTTCATTGTTCCCTCAAGACGGCATTTCTTCTTACGCTGGCACGATCGCCCAAAGGTTTTCCATGGCAACTCTTACCCCTAACCCCAGTTATAGTCTCAGTCTGCGGCTCAAAATTCCCAATAAAACCGGCATGCTGGCTCAGATTACCCAGGCGATCGCCGAGGCGGGGGGCAACCTAGGCGACTTTGAGCTAATCAGCCGCAATCGCTACGATCTGATTCGAGAGCTGCACATCGATGCCTCTAGTGAGACCCATGTGGAGGAGATTATTGCGGCGGTCAAAGCGCTCGAAGAGATTGAGATTTTAGAGATCTGCGATCGCACCTTTCAGATTCACGAGGGCGGCAAGATCAGCGTTGAGAGCAAGCTGGAGTTGCACAACCAGGATGACCTGGCCATGGCCTATACCCCCGGCGTGGGTCGGGTCTGCATGGAGATTGCCGAGCACCCCGATCGCGTCTACGACCTCACCATTAAGGGCAACACCGTGGCTATCGTCACCGATGGCAGCGCCGTACTGGGTCTGGGCAACCTCGGCCCCGAAGCCGCCCTGCCGGTGATGGAAGGCAAGGCGCTGCTGTTTAAAAAATTTGCCGGGCTAGACGCCTTTCCGATTTGCCTCGACACCCAAGATACCGACGAGATCGTCAAGGCAGTCAAGCAGCTGGCCCCGGTGTTTGGCGGCGTGAATCTGGAAGACATCAGCGCCCCCCGCTGCTTTGAGATCGAGTCGCGGCTGCGCCAGGAGCTCGATATTCCGGTGTTCCACGACGACCAGCACGGCACGGCGATTGTCACCCTGGCGGCCTTGGTCAACGCCCTCAAGCTGGTGAACAAATCGCTCACCCAGGTGAAGGTGGTGATCAATGGGGCCGGGGCGGCGGGGGTGGCGATCGCCAAACTCCTTCAAAAGGCCGGGGCCAGCACCATTCTGCTGTGCGACTCCAAGGGCATTCTCTCTACCAGCCGCGACGACCTCAACGCCCAAAAACAGGAGTTTGCGGTGCAAGCATCGGGCACCCTAGCCGATGCCATGGTGGGGGCCGATATCTTTTTGGGGGTCAGCGCGCCGGGGGTGGTCAGCGTCGAGATGGTGGCCTCGATGGCCCCAGACCCGATCGTCTTTGCTATGGCCAACCCGATTCCCGAAATCCAGCCCGAGCTGGTGACCGACAAGGTGGCGGTGATGGCCACGGGCCGCAGCGACTATCCCAACCAGATCAACAACGTGCTGGCCTTTCCGGGGGTGCTGCGCGGCGCACTAGATTGCCGGGCCCAAGAGATCACGCCGTCGATGTATCTAGAGGCGGCCTATGCGATCGCCGCCCTGGTCAGCCCCCACGAGCTTACCCGCGAGCACATCGTTCCTTCGGTGTTTGACGAGCGGGTGTCCACTGCCGTTGCCTCAGCGGTCAAACACGCTGCCCGAGTCGATGGGGTAGCGAGAAAGTAGTAACCGTTAGGCATCGGGGTTGGCGATCGTCAACCCCGATGCCTAGCAGCCTTCAGAACTGAGGTAGTAGTGCTGGTTATTGCTTAGGACACCAGCCTCTTCCCTTCGCCAGAACTGCGACAGTGCAATGGTGTAAACCATTGCGCCAAGCTGATTTGACCTGTCCTAACCCTGGCCATGGATTTAGTAATGGCCAGGGCGCTGAGCGGCCTAAAACCCACCTAAATTATGAGGCAGACTATCATAGTGTAAAAATCTCAAAAGTCAAGAATTTCCGCTCAAAGTCGCCTTTTTCATCGGTGATCAGACGTTACGTAGCTATATTGCCTGCTGTTCAGTCTTGGCAAGTCAGCGCTGAACGTTGCTATATCACGAGGAAAACTATGACGCTATCTGCGTGTTCAATGTGCAAAAATGCTGCCGATGGCATCTGCTTGCTTGGGCAGAGCTACATCGATATTTACCAATCTGTGCAGGCTATTGGCGACGCTCAAGAGCGCGAGACAGTGACTCAACAACTGGCCTGCTGCTCTTTTTGGGAAGAGTCTGACCTAGCCAAGCAAATTAGCCGTGAGGTGACCCTCAGCCAGCATGCCTGGAATCGGATTGCTTATATCAAGCTGCAACAAGCTGACCAGGAGGTGTTTGCAGGGTTGATCAGTGTAGCGCGTAGCGTGCTGTACAGCTCCGGGGAGCCTCAGGTACAGCCCGTTCAGGTCAACCGACCCCTGCCCGCTGCCTCAGAAGCCTCTGTCACCACAGACAATGCCGCAGAGACTCCCCCGGCTGATGACTTGGCTCCCGAGGTACTGATTACTAAACATATAGAGGCGGAGGCTCCGGCTGAAACACCCCTCCTCGCAGTCTCTCCTGAGCCAACGGTGGAGGAGGAATTGGTCGGTGGGCCACCGGAAGATCAGCAACCTCAGATCTCTGCTGATACTGAGCGTGATCCGGTAGAGCAGGCCATGAGAGAGCTATGGAACGTTGCGATCGCAGCCCACACCCATCCGCCAGATGCAGAGCTACCGACTGCACAATGGGGAAGGGGTTCAGGGCGGATTTCTGAAGAATCAGTTGTCCCTGCTAACCCTGACACAACGCCGGATCTCTCGATCGCTTTGCAGCGACAGCCACTGCCAGGTATTGCATAAGGCACCATCACCTGGGCAAGAGCCGTGCTTGCCCTCGGTGATTGCTGAGCGCAAAACAGGTCGATAAACAACCTCAAACATCTCTACTGAACTCAACAGTGCATTCGGTCTCCGCTTTTTCTACCCAGGCACTGTTGAGTTCATTTGATCTATAAAAACAACCTATTCGCAGGCAGTCTCTGCCTCAACTTTCCAAGATTAATCAGACAACCAAAATTTTGAAAATTTATATCGATCTTGGCAGTGAAGATTCCCATGCAAAAACTGTCGAAATAAATCCGCTACCGATCTTACCGATCTAAGTAATATTAATTTTTTCTAATTAAGTATCTTTCAAAAATCTTTTGAAGGATACTTTGGCCGCTTTCACTTTTCGAGCATTACAAACACCTCAACACAAAGAATTTCTTTGCATTTAGCCGCTAAAAGGGGTTGGGCAACTAATCCCTAGGGGGTATCACCCCTCATAGCTCAGGGATGATACTCTTCTTGCTACTTGCTATTAGCTCAGGGATTATAACCATAGTTCACGCATTCAAGAACGAGGTGCACTAATTTAGTTCTATTGATTGACGGACAAATGTACTGGTAAAGCCAATACTAAGATCAGTAGAATCTAAGCCGCATCAAGTCGAAAGAGTGCCCTGCTGATATCGTTCACGGAAGTAACTATGCGCTCAAATCAGGATGCCAAGAAAGTTGATATTGACACCTACTTCAGTGATGTTGATGACCATGCCGCAGTTGTGAGTCGGCGTGTTCGCCCCAGCACCCCACAAGATCAGCAAACTCTAGAATTTTTAAAACAACTGCTGATCACTCCTCCGGATCCCGAAAATCCAGTTCTAAAGCCCTACCAAAATGAGCGATCGATGCTGGCTGTAGATCGTGATTTCAGCGTCTTTGAGCTGGAGACGGCCTACGGTGCCGCTTGTAAACTTAAAGATGAGCTTCAAGAAAAATCTCCCCAAGCCATAGCACCTTCAACCACCCCAGCTGTCAATGTCGAGGTATCACAAGCACAGCTTACCAAGTCAGGCGTGAAGTGGGTCAGACGTAGTATGGGCATTGCAGCGGCGCTAACCATTACGGCTATATCAGTCGATTTTTCATGGCCCTATGTATCAACCTGTCTAGCTGAAAAATGCTATAGCTCTTTGCTAGACGATCTGCCCAACATAGCTCAACACGTTAGCCAACACGTGAATACTAGTCGGCTAAAAGTTTTGAAATCAGAAATCTTAAAAAAAGAAGCCGATCCCCAAGTCAATTCTCAAGCCGATTTCCAAAGTGAAGGATATTTTTCCGAAAGTTTGAATTATGCCTATGCTGCGGCAAAACTAACTCAGCATGCCCATACTAGCGAAGACTGGCAGCAGATTGTTTCTCTATGGAAACTTGCTGTCAGCAACCTTGAAAATATTTCACCAACGAGTGACTTATATGCCAAAGCTCAGGCCAAAGACGATCTCTACCGTCGTAATCTAGCTTACTCCCGCCAAGAGCAAGAAATGGCCCCCTTTAGAGCAAGTGTTAAGGCCGCAGAAGAAGCCTCACAGCTTGCCAACAAAGCTAAAACTAGAGAAGAATGGCAGACCGTAGCCAACAAGTGGCAAACAGCCCTTACTCTGATGCAGACTGTGCCTACAAGCAGCGAGCACTACGCAGTAGCCGAGAGCAAACTTGTAGAATACTCTACTAAGTTTGCCTACACTCAAAAGCGTTATCTCGAGAGCCAGACTAGAGATTAAGCCCAGAGACACCCAAGACATCTAGTTTAGTAATGCACTGGAGAGCTATCCGCAGAAGCAGCAGTGATCGGGGCATCGCCTAGGGTTTATAGCTAAACGCAAAACACTCTGGTGGCGACTTAGGCCCCGTCAGAGTCAAGAGAGTATAGTCAGGGCTTGAGTAATCTAGACTCTTGTAATACAAAACCACTGCTGAAGATTCTGGATCATTCTGGTCAATGGCTTCGAGACAACTGCGATCGGTGAGATTTTGCCGCTCAATGAACGCCAGTTTTGGCCCACCGTCTAAGTCGGTAAATACTACGGCCCCAAGCCCGTATTCTATATAGCCTTGCCAGGCCAGGGCCAAGATCGGCTGATAATACTGAGTGAGACGCTGTAGAGCTACCTTTGAAACCGGGTTTAGCTCCTGCCGAGCGTGCTGGACAATCACCGAATTGTAAGAACTCTCGCTAGTTTTAGCCGGCAAGGCTTCCTGACTCAGCACAGAGCCCCGCAAAGACCGGTCTTCAGAGATCCACTCCAAGAGTTCTCCAGGCTGACATTGCAAAGCAGCGCAGATTCCCTCAAGCCGCTGAGGGGTTAGCCGTGGCATGTCATCCGCTTTGCGGAGTCGGTAAACCGAATTTTCCGTGATGTCTAAGTACTCAGCGAGATCCTTATTGCGCATGCGCTTTCTCGCCATGACCTCATTTAACTTCCAGCGGATGGGCATGGTATCTCCGGGAGGCGGGTGATCTCACACCAATATAAAAGCACAAAACCATATTTCTACTTTTTACGTAGATTTATAGCTGTGAGGGATTGACATTTATCTACGTCTTGAGTAGATTTAACACATCCAGTTATCTGGTTGCCCCGAGGTTCACTTCACGCCCCCTCCTAGCAAGGTATTGCCATGAAAAAACTAGACACTGCCACAGATCCCCGCCCTGCCTGCTCAACTCGACCAAAAGCTGTCGAATTGACACCTAGCCCTAACCGGCTGACGTCAGGCACGCGATTTTTTCGTAATGGTCACTGGTGGGAAATCGACGGCTACATCAAAGGCCAATCCGCTGGCTACTACAGATGCAAGCCAGCCTGTTTTGTGGAAAGTCGTTTCTATGCCGAGTCAGAAATCCAACAATCTCTCGAGGAAGAGGCTATCGCTATGAAGCAAAGATTACAGGAATGTAGTAACCGAGGAACTGGACGGCTACTGATTGAGCCAATCCAAAAGAGTGCATCCCTATCCGGATACTCTCCCAGAAAGCAAGCCCATTACAGCGATAACGCAATCCCATACTCAGGCAAGAAAGATCCCCTTAAAGTGCTTCTAGTTGGCTCTCGCCAGGCTGTCAAAAAAGCAATCCAAACCCTCTATCTATCGGGCTTTGCCAACCTAAACGACTGGAGTGCATTCCAAAACCGCACTAGCAGCAATGAGGTCTTGAGCATCTTAGTACAAAAAATCTGACTTCAGAACTATTTTCAAGAGGGCACACAGGTGAGAAAAAATCCAGCTGACTCAACCTTTATACTGCTTTCCAACTATAGCTTTGAACCCACGGAGACTAATATCAATGATCTAATTCTCTGCTGGCTTAGCTTATATCCAAGTAAGTGGGTGGTTGCCGCGATTGTCGAGGCAATTTATCAAGGGCGTTACAAGGTTGAGTCGGTTAGCAGAATTCTCAATGCCTGGGGTATGAGAGGGCACCCTGTGCACCACTTCGACTACGATTTTGCAGATGTAGTCTGCAAAAAGCTTGCCAATTTAAGCAGCTGCGGAATAAATAATTTTGACAAGAGAACTGGAAAAGATATGGAACTCTCAACACGAACACTAGAATCCCAAAAAACAGTCGCGAGCATCAACCCAATAACACCAGATTCGATTTTGACAGATCGCCTAGAAAAGACTGAGAAGAATATTCCCAATCAAAAAATTAGTCAGTGCGAAAAACTAGTTATTCGTCTCAGTGCCTAACTTCACTTTACAGTCCTAATTTTTTCAGGAGATCGAAATCATGAGTTCTTACTATCCCGAAGGAATTGACTACTACGTCGATGAGGAGATTCAGTCAAGCCCTTTTTCATACCAAAATCAGACTTCTATCTCACCGCCTGTCGCCAATATTGTCATTATAGAACCGGCATCATTTGGAGAAATGTCAGAGGCTATTCAAGCTCTCAAAAGGCAGCAAATGATTGTCTTAAATCTGAGCTATATGGATTACGAAGAAGCCCAGAGATCCGTAGATTTTGTAGCAGGAGGTACTTTAATGTTCAATGGTTCAATTGAGAAAATAGACCACAAAATCTTTATTTTTGCACCCCATAGTACTGAAATAATTTTTGGCGCAAATCAAGATCAACAAAATGATGCTGCGAAGTTTACACAGCCTAATAGTGCACACCCAGAGGAGTATAACTATTCCAGCCAAGACTTGCAGCAGGAGTATCTTATGCGTCGGGTTTCTTAACGTTTTTGCCTAACGACAAGTAGAGAAAAATATTATGACTTCTCCGGATTTAATTTCAGGTATTACCTTCTGGGTCTTCAAGTCACTGTGGGAAAGCCGCGATGAAACCTACAAGCTCCTCAGTCAGCGGTTAAAGCAGAGCATCTTTTATGCCTCGAAAGAGTACCAAGCAAACTATATTGCGCGTCACGGATTCGTCAAGCAGGAAGAATTCAGATCTTCGGTTGAACTGTCGAAGGTTTATGTCGCTCCGACTCTGGTCGATCAGCCTATCCCCATTCACCCCTTGGCAAAAAAGGTAGTCTACCATAAAGAAATTGACTATCTCAAGAAACTGGGTTTAGCCTACGAGGGCGTTGAAATCGCTCAAAAATATAAGCACCTGATTGTTCGAGGTGAGCCTGGAATAGGCAAGACTACCTTCCTTAAGAAGCTTGGCTTAGAGGTATTCAATGAGGCCAAACACAATCTTGCTAACGCCCATATTCCAGTCTTCGTTCAAACTGCAAAAAGTCTGGAAGGGGAATTCAACCTTCTAGCCATGATAGAGAAAGAGTTTGAAATCTGCGGCTTTCCGGAGTTCTCAGGTTTCGTAGAATCTGCGTTGAGAAGAGGTAAATTGCTCCTCTTAATTGATGACTTAGATACGCTTCCAATAGATAGGCGTGACTATATCTTATTAAAAATAAAAGACTTTTCTGATCTTTATAGCAATAATCGAATTGTACTGACGGGTCGAAAGTCAAAGCGGCCCCATACCTTAACTCATTTTCAAACGGTTACCATCCTCGGATTTGACCGCACTCAAGCTCAGTCCTATATGGCAAAGATATATCAAGTTAAGCATGAAGAAAGCTTATCTTCTCAAGTCTGTCAACGCATCTGGCAGCAGATTGGTGAGAGCAATACGGCTACTAAATTCATTATTCATAATCCTTTGTGCTTGGGCATTGTGCTCTCTTTGCACAAGACATCAACTGAACAGTTTTCTGGGAAAACCATTATCTATGAAAAGCTACTATCCAATTTATTAGATACAGGTATCTACCCAAGTACATCCGACCCTTTTCCTAAAGCTTTAGAAAATATCGTAGAGATTCGATTGAGCATTCTATCTGAGATTGCCTATGTTTGTCTAAAAAGTGGAAGATCTTATTTTCATAAAGCCGAGATGAAGCGCTTATACACATCGATTGTCACCAAGAAGACTATCAATGATAGCTCCGCTGATTTAATCGCTCTTAGAGAAGACTGCCTGGCTAATTTTATTGTTTATGTTGACAAAAATCTCTGTCAATTTAACAATTTGCTGATTCAAAAAATGCTGACTGCCCACTATCTAATGAGCAGTCTAAAGGTTTTAGATGAAACTGTTAGTCAGTTTTTAGATATACCTGAATGGAAAGATGTCTTTATTTTTTTGGCTGGCATGCAGGGAGCTGACTACTTGCTCTCAATTATTCAAGCCAACATTTTTTCTAAGATTAATAGTGAGCAGTTGACGACATTTATACAGTGGATTTCAACTATTTCTGAGGATGTTTGTATATCTTCAGAACCAACTGTCAACCGTTGCTATGTCGTCTTCATGGTATTTGAAATAATTCTGCTGTTTGGGGACTGTGGTCAAGATCACTATATTATTGCCAATATTCTCAAGCAGGTTAAAACAATTATTACACTACTAGATCCTGAGTGCCAAATTGTCTCATCACCTAGCTCTAGGAACAAAGCCAATGCCATAGCTAATATTAGCCATTTTATTGATCCTATGATAATACGCGGATTATCCCTAGAGCGCTTGATTGATCTAGCCAATATGCTTTCTATTAAAGCAGAGTCGTATGGATTAATGCATCCTGGAAAATCTTATCGCCTCAAGGCAATAACCCAGCGATTAAAGCAGCAGCTTGGAGGCAAAATGGTTTCGGTCTATCAGCACAAGGTTTGCAAAAGAAATCTCTACAGGCTGTGGATTAGCTCTCTTGATATCGCCAATACTTCGTTAGACTTCACAGCCAGAGATTTGCAATCCTTCTATTTTTACTGCCAAGGCAGCTGCCTAATTATTCGATGTATGAAAGAAGCATTTTATGTATCTGGACATCTTCGAAACGACGTTACTCAGACATTGTTTAACAATGCCGTCAATCCCAGCCCAGTAGCCGATTATTTTTAGGAGACAACCTATGAATGTTGAAAATTTGGCACAGCTCTCTTTTGATCAGTTGAATGAAATCCAGCGGCGTGTGAGCACGGCTATTAGCGAGAAAAGAAATATTCGCGTCAGCGATGCAACTAGCGATGTCCTAGATTTTTTGGCGTCTAACTATCCCGAGATTAGATTGTTAGATGTGATTAGTGAACTAGCCTTCCGTAGTCAGATCAGGCTAGATGACTACCAAAATTTAACTCTTGAGCCAGCATTAAATTTAGAAGTTTGTAATTCCTTGGAGCCTTCAGGAAATTCTGAGAAGTTATTGCAAAATATTGATGTTATCTCAGAAAGGTTGAAGACTATCAGAAACTCAGTCTTGCAAAGTGATGATTCTCGCCTTTTATTGCTGACTAATGGTGGTATTCAAAAGACGTCAAAATTATTTGGTAAAGAACTTGCCGAGATCTTGCAAGATGCTGTCAAAAGATTTGAAAGATTAGATAGCCTAGAGGAGGAGTCTGAGAAGGTTCAAGATATTGGTCTTGAAATCAAAAAAATTGATGAGTGGGCAGAATTGAAACTCGGTATATCTCTGCTTAACGGAACATTGACGGTTATCAACCCATTTGCTGGCAGGCAAAGTCAGACTAAAGATAGTCCACGACTATCTCAAAGATCTCCTATTTCTACAATTCAAAGAAATAGAACTACTGTGGAAGTCAATTTTCCTTTAAGCCAAAGACGAGGAGCCAACTACTCTAGCCTTTGAGTTTCTGGTCTCCTAGGCAATTATAGGTGCCGGCAAAGTCCTTCCCACAAGGCCTGTGATTAATTCATGACGAGAGCATTGGCAGAAGTGAATAGTGAGCTTCTTAGGCTATTATTTCTCGCATCAAGCCAGCCCAGTCTTTCAACTCTTCTCCATTTTGATTTGCTTCTATTTAGATGTAAAAGGAAGAACCATGAGCGCCAAATTTGCTGACAGTTTAGCTTATTTAAAGCGATACCCAATTTTAAGGCATGAGGAAGAAGTCGAACTTGGTCAGCGGGTTAGAGCCATGATGGACTTTGTTGGTGCTATTCCTCAAGAGATCTTGGAAAGCGGTATTGTTGCTAAGAGGCGTATGATTGAAGGCAATCTGCGACTAGTAGTTTATATTGCCAAGAAATATCTGGGGAGAGGGTTAGATCTTGACGATTTAATCTCTGAAGGAATTATCGGTCTCAATCGTGCTGTCGAAAAGTTTGAACCAGCCAAAGGATATCGCTTTAGTACTTATAGCTGTTGGTGGATTCGACAGTCTATAACGCGTGCATTGGCTAATCAAAGCCAGTCTATCCGTATCCCCATACATGTAATAGACAAATTGAATAAGATTAAAAAATGGAAGCACACTTTCTATTTGGACAATAATAGAAAGCCTAGTCAGGCTGAGTTGGAGGCCTTTTTATCTGCTGAGCTATGCCTGAAATATTCTGAGTTTGAAAACCTAACGTTAATGATCCAGCGGAACCCCAGCTTAGATGCCTCTCTCAATGACGGTGATGCAGATTTTAACCTGGGCAATTCCATTCGAGATCAGCGTTATGAAAGAGCTGTCGAGGCATTGGAAACTATCTGTGAGGTTGATGAAATTTTAGGTCAGGCCAATTTAACTGAGCGAGAATTTAAGGTTCTAAAGCTACATTTTAGCCAGAGCCAAAGTTTAAGTGATATCGGACAGCGACACTTAGGAGGAATTACTCGAGAGCGAGTGCGACAAATTAAGGCACAAGCACTTCGAAAATGTCGACACGCGATCGCGTCACAAGAGGTTTAGGCATGTTTAGCTGACAGCTAATCACGACACTTCCTCATGAGGCCCGAGCAAAAACTGTAGCGCGATGATATTAGAACCGTCTGATTCTTCGTGATATTTATCCGCCCAGGTGCGAATGAGTTGATCAAGTTCTTGAACAGCCTCTTCTCGTCGGCTTTCTTTAATTTCAAAGGTTTCTATCCCTCGCATGATTGTAGAATCACCGTTAATCCAAGAGTACATCCATCTAAAAGATCGAGTTAAATCTTGGATCATAGTTTGCATGCGGGCCTGCTTTCCCCGTGGAGAGTAGTCCTTTTTAACCAGTAAGTAAGCAGAGCTGTCTTTAGTGATCTTGATTTCCTGCATCGTTCCTGAGGCTAGTAAGCGAAACTTGGCATGTTCTGCTAGTGCCTCGCTGAAAGGCGTCCGGTTGGGTCCTGGTAGAAGATGCTGGGCTCTCTCATGCAGTTCTTGAATCAGGTATTGGATATCGCTCTCCCTAATAACTAGGCAACTGGGAGCTCCTTTCGGGATACCAGATTCAATGATCAGCCGTTCACCCTCTGTCAACTTAAACAGTTTGGTTCTAGCTTCTCCATTTTGAAGTGGGAACTTCTCCAGCCAAATGTAGGAAAATCCTATGAGATAGCTGGGCTCTACGCTACCTAACAGGCTCAGAGAACCTCCTGATTCCAAAAGAGCATCAAACTCATTGACAATTTCCTTGACGCGACGGGGTTCCACATGGTGAAGAAAACCAGTGCGTCTTAAATTATTACCTTCCTCTAAATAGGTGAGGTAAACCGCAAATTTTGCTGCCATTGAGACTGCATCAATTACTTTTCCATAGCGATGGCTAAAGGTCTTAATAAGGTTGATGACTAAAAGAAGCAGAAGAAAATCGATATCGCTAACATTGAGAGCTTTGGCAAGTTTGTCATGATCCACCCTGAGTCGCATTTTTTTGTACCCCAATTCATCAGGTAACCTGACGAATCACCTAGTAGAGAACCACACCGTTAGTATCCAAGCTAATTACAACGCCCTAAACCTAGAGGCTGCCTAGTGGATTTACTGATATATAGCGGAAATGTCTAAGTGATTACTTCCGAGATTCTACGGAGTTCATCATCTATTTTTCGTAAGCGCTATTGAGAACGAAAAAGACCCAGCCATTCTAAAAATGACGTGTTATTTGCAAGCTCTTTTGTCGTCTTAGACTTTTGTCGCGCTACATCTTAGGGCGGAGTTAAATCGATACCACCTACTTGGCAAAAGACAAAGGGTTTAGTGACTGAATTTCGATCTTGATTCCAGGAACTTTGTGACGGCATGGGCTTACTGAGCTTTTGAATTAGGATCAGTAGAGGAACTAAATTGCCAATCAAAAAAAGAACTAAAACACAGGGTTGGTTCGTATTTCAGGCTTCTCCGCTTAGATTGATCAAAAATGTGCACAGCGAACTTTTTGGGCTGTCATCACCTCTTGAGGTATTAGTTCCCCTAGTACTGCATTCTCTGTTAGGCCTTCATCTTTAGCTAATGAATTTCACAAAAAATTAATATTTAGCTGGAACTGTAGCCGTGGAAGTTTGTTTTCGGCGTGATAATGGG
>NZ_JAYFES010000013.1:0-1796 GCF_055795045.1 Pseudanabaena sp. PCC 9330
CCCAGGATCTTCTCAACCCGTGCCCTGGCCCGCACCGTTATTGCTGAATGGATTGAGGTTTTCTATAACCGACAGCGGTTGCACTCAACCCTTGGATGCCTGTCACCAGTGCAGTTTGAAGACAACTATTGGCTCTCTCTAGAGGGCCTGAAGGCAGCTTAAATTACCTGTCCACTTTCTTGAGTCAAGATCAGTTTCTTATCGCACTATTGCTCATGACTTGAAGCTTAACAAAACGACCGTGACGGAGATTGTCAAACGGCACCGGCAAGCCCATCCTGATTTTCAACCCCCGAGATCTAAAATGGCTCCTCGAAAGAAAGCCCAGTCTGTTTACCAACTCAAGATTACGCTCAGAGACATCCGACCACCGATTTGGCGACGGGTGCAGGTGCGTAGCGATGCCACGCTAGGGCATCTGCATTGGGTCATTCAGTTTGCAATGGGTTGGACAAACTCCCATCTCCATTCGTTTACGATTCATGGGGTCGACTACGGGGAGCCGATGCCTGAGTTGGGCTTTGATGAACTGGGACTGCGTAACGAGCAGCCGGTCAAATTGAGCAAGGTTATTGCAGGAGAGGGGGTTAAGTTCTCATACCTCTATGACTTTGGCGACTCTTGGGAGCACGATATTTTGGTTGAGAAGGTGCTACCCGCTGAGTCTGATGCCAGCTATCCTGTTTGCATTAAGGCCAAACGCGCCTGCCCCCCTGAAGACTGTGGCGGCGTTTGGGGCTATCAGAATGTTCTAGACGCGATCCGATCCGCCGACCATCCAGAACATGAGGAAATGCTCGAATGGGTAGGCGGGTTCTTCGACCCAGAGGATGCTGAACTCGACGAGATCAATATGCTACTGAAGACGATTCCTCATGACACGGCTAATTTTAATGGCTACATCCCTTGATGGGAAAGGAATACAGCCTTAGCGTAGGTTTCTGTTCCATTACTACTCAACCCCCATGTTCAGGGGAAATATTAGGACGATACCAGGGGGCACCCCGCCGGGGAAGTACCGAGGGAGCGGTGGGGCTAGAAAACGTCATAGCCTACTCTCCTCAACGTAAGAGTCGAAAGGCAAGGGTTTGCTTAGCAGTGGAGGTCTCCTCGGCACCCGTTCTACTGAGATTTTTTCTGCTCCAGGGCGATCGCTGCCGGAAATAGCAGGTTATTTTCCTTATGCACATGCTGGTGCATGTCCTGCTCAAAGGTCGCTAGAGCATCGTATAGCGCCCGAAACGTATTGCAAGCCCAACCCGGCGGGGTATAGTCGTCGGTGAGCTGGCGCAGTTGAGCCAGCACCGTCCCGGCTTCGTCGTGCTCAAACTCCATGCAGTGAATGGGGTTAGCCACACTGCCGCAGTGGGACATGGGCAGGGTAGCGCTGGTCTCAATCCGCCGAATCAAGGGGAATAGCACCTGCTCCTCTTTCATCAGATGGGTAGACAGGTGAGCTGCTAGGGCCAAGAAAAGGTCTTTGATCTCAGCCAGGCGCGGTTCTTTGTCGCCGTGGACTTTGGCGACCTTGATCACTAGGGTTTCGAGCCGGGGCAGTTCACTGTGCAGGTAGGCATGGTGAATGCGCTCAATATGGTCAGTTAGTTCGCTCAGCGATCGGGTGGTCAGGTCTAGCTCAGGGGCTGGTTCGGTGGTGGCCACGTCTTCGAGCTGGGCCAAAAATGCCTCGGGGTCTATGCCCAGGGTAAGCGCAAGAAAACTATCGAGACATTGTGCTAGGTTGCGAGCCCTGCAGCAAGGACAGTGAGCATGTAGTCAGGACTCATTGAGGCTCG
>NZ_JAYFES010000014.1:0-8861 GCF_055795045.1 Pseudanabaena sp. PCC 9330
CCTGGGGCATGTCTACCTGGTGGATTCTCACCGGGGGGCAGAGCTGGAAGTTCACCGCAAAATTTGTGCCGACTCCCACCTGGAGTCGCGGCTATGCTCGATATCTAAGGTTTACCCACGATGAAACAGACCATCGGCAAACACCGACTCAAGCTCGGCAGCCAGTTCGTCAGCACGTTGACGCCCTTTGAAGATGCCCTGCACCTCGCCGCTATGCTGCGAATCGAGCTGCGGGGGCGGCAGGTAGGAGCTTACGTCCTCACGAAGGGCAAGAACCGCGAGCATCTCTGCTTTGTGTTTGGCTTTGATTGTCGGGGCATCCACAACACCCTGACCGATGAGCAAGTAGAGGTAGTCTTTGACCAACTGGAGTCAGGGCTAAAGGATTTACCCAACGGTGAGCGGCTGACGATTCACCTGGGGTCGTTTTCAGCAGACTGCAAGCGACAGCAGGATCTAGCTCGATTATCTAGCGGTGCCCCCAGCGCTGCCATCAAGTTCTTGCTCACCGCTGAACGCGCTAGAGTCCAGCAACTCACTCAGCAGGGCCTGCGCAAACCCAAGTTTCTGCGGCTGTACGTCACTTACACCGTCCAAGCAGGCGCTGAAGGAGCCCAGGACATTATCGAGAAGGTGATCAGCCGGGGCGAAAACCTGTGGAAGTCGTTTACGGGGGAGCTACGCCAGGCCAAAAACCAGCGCCTGCAAACGGTGATCACCAAGACCTTTACCGACGGCTTTCTGCTTTGGGAGCAGGTGCTCTCAACCAAGATGGGTCTCTCGGTGAAGCCTCTTGGCGAATCGGAGCTGTGGACGCTGCTGTGGAACCGCTTTAACGCCAGTGACCCCATCGACATTCCTCAGCTGATCATCCTGGATCAAGACGGTCTGCATGAGCAGGTCAACTCGGACATTCACAGCACCACACTGCTGACTCGGGCCGGGGTGCCCACCGCTGGAAAAACCTGGGTCAAGGTCAAGGGCCAGTATGCGGCCCCCCTCACCTTCTTGGAAAAACCTGGGGGCTGGGCTAATGAGTCGGCCCAACTCCGCTACCTATGGGAGATCCTCTCCCGCGAGACGGTGGCCGATACCGAAATCTTCTGCCAGCTGACTCGGGCCAACGAAACCCTGGTGAAAACCACCGTGCAGCGGATGCTGAAGCAGTCAAACCTAACGGCCACTTTGGCGGAAGACAGCCACTCGGTGGATGTGGCCGCTGAGCTGAAGATGAAGCGCTCAATTGAAGCCCAGGAAGAACTCTTCGAGGGTGCCCTACCGATCCACACCGCCGTGGTGTTTTTGGTGCATCGCCCGGATCTGGAGCAGCTTGATGAAGCCTGCCGCTATATCCAGAGCTGCTTTCGCCGCCCGGCCTGGGTGGAGCGCGAGCAGGACTACGCTTGGAAAGTATGGCTTCAGACGCTGCCGATTGTGTGGGAAGCGCTGATGGCGACTCCCTTTGGGCGGCGGCAGCTCTACCTGACCGGCGAAGCGCCGGGGCTGATGCCGCTGGTGGTAACCCAGCCCTGCGATAGAAGTGGCTTTGAACTGATTGCTGAAGAAGGCGGGCAACCCATCCACCTGGATCTGTTCAACCAACACCAGAATCTAGGCCTGTTTGCCACCACCCGAGCCGGGAAATCTGTCCTGGTCTCTGGCATCCTCACCCAGGCCCTGGCTCACCGCTTCCCGGTGGTGGCCCTTGATTTTCCCAAGCCTGATGGCTCCTCGACCTTCACCGACTACACCCAGCTGGTAGGTGGAGCCTATTTCGACATCTCCCGCGAATCCAACAACCTGTTTGAGCTGCCGGACTTGCGTCACCTGCCGGGGGATGAGCGTAAAGAACGCCTTGATGACTTCCAGGCGTTCCTGGAGTCAGCGCTGCTGACCATGATTGTGGGCTCGGGGGCCAATAGCTCGGTAATGACCCAGACCATTCGCTCGATTTTGGTGCTGGCTCTCAATGCCTTCTTCGCCGATGCTCCGATTCAGCGACGCTACCTGGAAGCGATGGAAGGGCGCTTAGGCTCAGCGGCCTGGGCACAGATGCCTACCCTGGCTGACTTCCTCGACTTCTGCACGCCCGAACAGCTGGATCTGAACCAGGTGGGCGGCAATATCGCAAAGGCTCTGGACATGATCGATCTACGGCTTAGGTTCTGGCTTTCCAGCCGGGTGGGGCGGGCGATCTCGGCTCCCTCCAGCTTTCCGACCGATGCCCAGCTACTGGTCTTTGCCCTGCGGAATCTATCTAATGAAGAAGATGCCGCTGTGCTGGCCCTTTCCGCCTATGCCGCTGCCCTGCGGCGCGCCCTCGAAGCTCCGGCGTCTATTTTCTTCATCGATGAAGCCCCGATTCTGTTTGAGTTTGACGAAATTGGAGCCCTGATTGGCCGTCTCTGCGCCAACGGGGCCAAGGCCGGGATTCGGGTGATCATCTCGGCTCAAGATCCCGACACGGTGCATAAATCGCCTGCTAGCGCCAAGATCTTCCAAAACCTGACCACTCGCCTGATTGGCCGCATTCAGCCCATGGCGGTGGATAGCTTTGAGCGCATTCTCAAATATCCCAAGACCGTCATCAGCCGCAATGCCAGCGAGAGCTTCTTTCCCAAACGGGAGGGCATTTACAGCCAGTGGCTGTTGGACAACAACGGTCTCTACACCTATTGCCGCTACTATCCCGCCTTCGCCCAGCTCGCTGCCGTGGCCAATAACCCCGACGAGCAAACGACCCGAGACTTGGTGCTGCGCCATGCCCCCGATATCTTCACCGGCCTGGCGGAATTCGCCCGACTGCTAGTGCTCTCGATTCAATCGGGTGAACCCCTCTCGGTGATCACCGACCGCTGGTTCGCCGAGCGTAATCCCCATCCCGAAGTTCCTCTGTTTCCGCTCAACTCCTTACCCACTGGAGGTCACTCATGAACCCGCGTCTTCGCGTTGTACCCATCCCTATCCTCCTGTCCACTACCCTGCTGGTGGCACCGATCAAACCTGCCGCCGCCTCGCAAGTGGATACCACCTTCACCGATATCTTCAGCATTTTCCGCCAGGCCTTTGAGACCAGCAAAACCTACATCGAGCAAACTATCTCTGGCCTGCTCACCCCGCTGCCCGGCGATCTGGAGGGCGTGATCCAAAATGCCCTAGGGGATCTGGGCCTGGTTGACCCCAATCGGGTACGGTCTGAAATCTCGACAGAACTGGCGACCATCTTGGAGGGCGATTTAGCCCAGTCCGACAGCATCTATGCGGGTCTTGAAACCGCCAACGAAGTTGACCGGCAGCTCACCCGCGCCCAGGTCGATGCGGTGCTAGGCCAGAGCGGACAGGCCGCCGCCCGCGACAAGATTACCTGGATTGAAGACACCATCGGCCAGGTGCAGCAGCACGCTGACTCAGCCCAGACCGCTGTTTCCACCCAGGCGGCGATCAAGCAGATGGCGCAGCAAAATGCGCGTCAGTCAGAAATTCTCGGGGCGGTGCAGTCAGAACTGCTGCAATCTCGCCAGGATGCTCAGTTGACCAACCTCAACCTGGCCAACATGTCTCAAAACCTGGATCAAGAGGCCCGTGCCCGTCGCCTCCAAGAATTGGGCAATGCCCTCGATACCCTGCAAATTAGCGCCCAGGCCCGTTTGTTCTAGACGTCTATTAGTCATGACGTCAACTTGGATGTGAAGCCCCATGCTGCTGGATTGGCCCGTCGTTTCACCCATCGCCCAGCTACCCCGCGATACCGCCGACATCATTGAAGGCGGCGCTGTCGCGTCCGAAGCGGTGGCTGAAAGCTGGAACCAGCTCTGGGACAGTGTGCTTCAGGGGGGCCTTTACTTCGCCCTAGCTCGGGTGGGGGTTTTGTTTGCTGTGGCTACCCTGCTCTTGTTCATGACCCAGTGGACGCGGCAGATGGTGGAAGGGGAAAGCAGCCGAGCCTACGCCGATTTCATCTGGCCGCTGCTGGTGATTGTGCTGCTCTCTAATAACGGCGATCGCCTGGCGACTATCACCTTAGACATCCGCAACTACATCAACCAGGTCAACCAGGACGTCTTGTCCTACACGGCTGCCGATATTCGGCTGCAAGAGGCCTACCAGGCGGCGGTTCTAGAAGGCTCGGTGGAGCAGACCATCATTCAGCGCCGCAACCAGTGCTATGAACTGCAAAACCCTGAAGAGCGGGCGAATTGCATTGAACTAGCGGCGATTGAAGCCCGCGAGTTTATCGAGGACTACCGCGCTAGAACCGGCAATCCCAATGCCCTGTCCCGCGCGTTGGAGGCGGCTCAGGCCGGAGATAATCCCCTCGACTCGGGTCTGCGGTTTGGGGGGGCGTTGATGGGCTCAGGTTTTCAGACCGTGACCCGAGGCCTGTTGATGGCACTGCACATCGCCTTTCAGTGGTTGATTGAGGCATCTCTACTGCTGACGGCCACCCTGGGGCCGCTCGCCGTGGGCGGCTCGTTGTTACCAGTGGGGGCCAAACCGCTATTCGCCTGGCTCACGGGGTTCTTTTCTTTGGCCATTGCCAAGCTTAGCTTCAACATCCTCTCGGGCCTGGTCTCCCTGGCGGTGCTGAATGCCGGAGATTCTCACCCGCTGATTGCCCCTTTCTTTCTCGGCCTGCTGGCTCCCATTCTCTCTCTGGCCCTGGCGTCGGGCGGTGGCATGACAGTTTTTGGAGCCCTGACCAGTACTGCTGGGGTGATCGCGGGGACGGGGGCTATGGGTGGCATCGCCCGTGCCCCTGGCTACTCGGCTAGACGTCGGGCCTACCGCGTGCGTCGCTGACCTCACTCACAAGGACATATCCCATGGTGCAGTTGATTGAGAAACGCAACACCAACTACCTGCCTCTGTTTGTCTTGGGCAGCGTAGGGTTGCAGCTGGTGATGCTGGTGGTCTTGTTTCTTCAGGCCGGTGCCTTGAGCCGTATCAGCCGCCAGGATGCCCCCACCCTGGTGCAAATGCAGGACGGGCAGGCGATTCGAGTTGGCACCATGGGCTCTCGGGAGCGCACTCCAGAAACCATTCGGCGCTTTGTCAATGACACCCTGGTGCTGATGTTTAACTGGAGCGGCAGCCTGCCTGCAACTACGGCAGAGGATGCCAGTCAGCCCAGGGCCGACCCCGGCCTACCGATTGAGGTGGAACGGGGCAGACGCAATATTGCCACCGCCAGTTGGCAGGCCAGCTTTGCCTTTTCCGAAGACTTCCGCCAGGACTTTCTGAAGCGGGTGGCTGAACTAACGCCACCGGGTGTCTTCACGGGCACGAGTCAGGTGGTGATGGTGATTAACCACGTCGGCAGCCCTGAGGTGGTGGGGGAGGGCCGCTGGAAGGTGGCGGTGGTGGCTCATCTCTACGTCTTTAACGACGCCAATGCCCTGGGCCAAGCGATCCCTTTTAACCGGGAAGTGTTTGTCGAGGCCGTCACTGCCCCAGCTGTGCCCGATGGGGATACCCCGTTGGAGCAGGCCATCTACAGCATTCGCCAAACCGGCCTGCAAATCTACGCCATCCGTGAACTTGACCGGGAGGACTTGAAATGACGACACCCAACAATCTGTGGGATGACCAAGAGATGGCCGACCTGGTCGGTCTCCACTTACCAGAACCTACCGCTACCGAGGAACAGGATGCTTATCCAGTTGCACCCGCCACCCCCCTGGAGCCAGAACCCCTTCTGGATGCTGAGGATATTGAGGGGCAAGCCTTAACTGCTCGCAAGCCCAAGCTTTCTCTGGCGGCTAACCCCTTTACCAAGCTGGGTGTTGTCGCCGCTGGAACGGGTCTGGTGATCGGGGTTTTAGCCGTCTTCACCAGCGGGGTGATGAAGAACGACTCTCCACCGGCTGAAGAGGTGCAAGCCGATTTTCCAGAACCTATGGTCGAGGAAGAGGATCTGAGTTCTACCGATGACCGGGGACAGCTGCTGACCGATTTAGCAATGGGGCGTCAGCAAGCCGAACTGGAAGCTCTGGCCAATGAAGAGCCTGCGGCTCAACCGGAAGCGCCAACGGCCAGAGAAACCCCTGAATTTTCTCCGGCTCCTCCACCCCCGTCACGACCGCCCCAACCCGTGGCGGCGCGACCTACCCCAGCACCGCTACCGCCTCGACCAATTCCCGTTTCCCCTGCGGTTTCAGCCCGTCCAGTCGTGTCCCAACCGGTATCCCAACTCGTCGTAGATCCAACGGAACGATGGCTAGCGCTGTCCCATTTGGGGAGCTACGGACAGGGCAGTCCCTTACCGCAGGAAACCTCTGCACCGCTAGTCACGGCGGCTTCAACGCCAGTCCCCGCGTCAGTGGCTCAAGTCAGCACACCACCCCCATCCTGTGACATTAACCATGCCGAAGAAGCGGCCATTCTTCAGGGCCAGCCAGTGGCATTGCCCCCGACATCGCCCCTGCTGCTGACCGGCACCCAAGCCCCAGCTGTACTGGAAACGCCCTTGATCTGGGCGGCAGAGACAGAAAGCCCTCAGTTCGTGGTGCAGTTGACGGAACCCCTACTGACTGCCGACGAAGAGATCGGCTTACCAGCAGACACGTCGCTAGTGGTACAGGTGACATCGGTGGCGGACAGCGGCCTGGTGCAGCTGGCGGTGGTCTCATTCATTCAGGCTAGGCAAGAAATCCCGCTGTCCGCTGGAGCCATTCAACTGCGAGGGGTGGAGGGCACCCCTCTGATCGCACAAAAGTACGACGACCCAGGGATGGACATTGCTCGCATGGATGCCACGATGGCGGCCATGGCCGGGTTGTCTCGGGCGGCAGGGCTAGTGAACCGGCCCAAGACCTCCTCGGTCATTACCTCTGCTGGAGGCAGCGCGATCACCCAAGACACCGGAGAGCCCAATCTTCTAGCCGGAATCCTCGAAGGCGCGTTTGAGCAGCTCTCGGGGCAGATGGAGGCACGGAATCAGGCAGCGCTGGATGAAATCTTGAATCGACCCGTCGTCTGGTATTTGCCAACCGGCACTGAGGTCGACGTGTACGTGAATCAAACGGTGGCGCTATGAAAACACCTTGGACTCCCTGGATTCTGGTTGGGGCGCTTTCTCTAGCGGTGATTTCCCGTCAACCCGCCCAGGCCCAGTCAGCCTATTCCGTTTCTGCCAGCCATGCCCAAGGATTAACCGGCAGCCAGTCCCCGGTCATCCACCTGTGGCCCGGCTATGGCACCAACCTGAGCTTTATTCCAACGAACGAAAGCATCGTGCGGGTGTGGATCGATGACCCATCCCGAGTGGCCCTCGATTTTGATCAGCCGCTCTGCCCCACCGCTGCTGAATCGGGCTGTATCTCTGGGCGGCCTTCCGTCGTGCATCTGAGACGGGTTCAAGGGCTGTCCTTCGAGAATCTGCCCAGGGCCAACGGCACCCTGCTGACGGTGATCACTGAGACAGCTGGGGGCAATCGCCGCCTCTACGAATTCCGCATTGACTTCGGTACCGGCGAGCCCGACTACCACACCGTCGTGGTTAACCCCACCTCCCCCATCCATCCGCTACTGGGACCAGGGGATGTGCGCCGAGGGCTTCAGGTGGCTGAATCCAGAGGACTGATCGCTCAAAACCAGGACTTGTGGAACCGGCTACAAACCTTTCTGCGGCTAACCCAGGGTGGCCTTGCCGTGCCTGCTGCCGCCGAGCAAGCAGGGGTTTCCCCTGAGTTGATCACCCGCCTGGCGGAGTGGGGGGCTAATGCCCGCGATGACCCGCCTTTGAACTCAACTGCTCTCTAGGTTCTCCACTCAGGTTAAAGCCATGACCTCATATTCTTTCAGGCGCAGGCGGCCATGGCGGCCTGTGATCGGGATTTTTGTTCTCATTTTGGCGATCGCGCTCCATGGCTGGCGGTTGCCACCGGCCCACTCCAGCCTCCAGCCGGGAACGCCTGTGCCCGTGATTCAGGATCAGATTTTGGGCACCAAGCCCGACTGGGTGCAGATTACCCTGCGCACCCTGCCTGCGGTGCTAGAGTCTGGCTCCTTTGAGGCTCCAGCGGATTTGATCCGTCTGCTGGGTTACGACCCATCGCGGGTCTGGCAGGCTGGGCAAACTGCTGATCAGTACATGCAGCTAGGGGATTTCCAGGAGAGCTTTCAGCTCCAGCAGTTCTCGCTGTATGAGATTGCCGCTCTGGTAGAGCTGGATTGGCCTGCCCTACGGCTGGCGGATTTTGCCCTGGTGGCCTGGCAAACCCTGGGGGATTTGGTGCAGGCGCTGCCGGATTTAGCCAACCGCCCGGTGGAGTCGGTGACCCCAATCGCCGACCTGCTCCAAGGAGAAGTAGATCCGCAAACTGCGATCGCCGAGGTGATCCAAGATGAGGCCTTAGCCTCGCTCAGCCTGGGCGATCTCAACCTGGAGCAGTACGGGCTAGGGGATATTCCAGGGTTGATCGAGGCCCCACTAGAAAGCTTCCGCGACTGGCAGCAGTCGGTTATTAACCAGGTGCCGGGTCTCGCTGATGTCCCCTTCGCCAACTTCCCCAACCCCATCGTGGAGCAAGGTGTGGTGGTGGGCCAGGTGGATGTGGTGTTTGGCCCGGCAGAAGGCGATCGCACTAATACCATCAGCGGCAGCTATGTGGAGGGGTTCAATGTCCCCTGTGACGCTGACTGCGCCCACTTGGAAATTGGGCAGCCCACATTGGTGGAAGGCACCCAGTGGGTCTCCGGCAAGTACCAGCAGGTGCGCGGCGGGCGTGGGGCCTTGGCTGCCGCCAACGGCGGGGTTGAACCGACCGGTCGCCATCCCTTCGGCAATGCGTTCAAGGTGGCGGTGTTAGAGACCGATGAGGCCTCCGGCACCGCTGAAACCGGGCTGTATTTCCGCATGT
>NZ_JAYFES010000015.1:0-477 GCF_055795045.1 Pseudanabaena sp. PCC 9330
AGCCTTAAGCAAACCTAACTGCACTTATCCTTATCATGACCACAACGCTTCAAAGACAACAAACTGCCTCCCTGTGGGAGCAGTTTTGCCAGTGGGTCACCAGCACCGAGAACCGCCTGTATGTGGGCTGGTTCGGCGTACTGATGATCCCCACCCTGCTCGCTGCCACCGCTTGCTTCGTCGTAGCGTTCATCGCTGCACCCCCCGTCGACATCGACGGCATCCGTGAGCCTGTTGCTGGCTCTTTGATGTACGGCAACAACATCATCTCCGGTGCTGTTGTGCCTTCCTCTAACGCCATTGGCCTGCACTTCTACCCCATCTGGGAAGCCGCTTCCCTCGATGAGTGGCTGTACAACGGTGGCCCTTACCAGTTGGTAATTTTCCACTTCCTCATCGGCGTCTTCTGCTACATGGGTCGTGAGTGGGAACTGAGCTACCGCCTGGGCATGCGCCCCTGGATCTGCGTTGCTTACA
>NZ_JAYFES010000016.1:0-287 GCF_055795045.1 Pseudanabaena sp. PCC 9330
ATTTGCAAAACCTGCAAGAGACTGTAAAACAGGCCAAAGTTTGTCACGATGAAAATAAAGTTGATAACTGTAATTCAAACCCATAGCCCATCACCTCATTTCTGAAAGTCTCACTCATCGTAACGCCACGCGCAAGCGACAGAACAATCTTATTAGAGAGACAGTTTCCGCATATTGCCCTCATCAGGGTCAGGGTAAGCGCAAGAAAAATAGGACTGTGACATGCTAGGGGCCTTCTATCGCTGCGACCTTTAGTGAGTCCCCATGAGCCAAGGCTTTGCTCCCAA
>NZ_JAYFES010000017.1:0-278 GCF_055795045.1 Pseudanabaena sp. PCC 9330
GTTAATAGGCGCTAGATGGAAGTCCAGCAATGGATGTAGTCGAGGCGTACTAACAGACCGAGGGCTTGACCTCACACTCAAGTCCATCAACGTTCAAACAATGGCTGTGTGCACAGCCAACACACTTCTCTCTATTCAGGTATTCAAGGAACTAAACCAATTTAATATTGAAGCCATTAAGGCTTTCCTGGTGTCTCTAGCGCTGTGGTCCCACTCTGACCCATCCCGAACTCAGTCGTGAAACGCAGCTGCGGCGAAGATAGTGAGGGGGTTGCCCC
>NZ_JAYFES010000018.1:0-278 GCF_055795045.1 Pseudanabaena sp. PCC 9330
GTTAATAGGCGCTAGATGGAAGTCCAGCAATGGATGTAGTCGAGGCGTACTAACAGACCGAGGGCTTGACCTCACACTCAAGTCCATCAACGTTCAAGCAATGGCTGTGTGCACAGCCAACACACTTCTCTCTATTCAGGTTTTCAAGGAACTAAACCAATTTAATATTGAAGCAATCAAAGCTTTCCTGGTGTCTCTAGCGCTGTGGTCCCACTCTGACCCATCCCGAACTCAGTCGTGAAACGCAGCTGCGGCGAAGATAGTGAGGGGGTTGCCCC
>NZ_JAYFES010000019.1:0-296 GCF_055795045.1 Pseudanabaena sp. PCC 9330
CGCCTCGGCTTCGGTTGAGAACTGGGGCGGCGCAATGGCGTATAGCCATCGCTTCAGGGGTATCGGTCATGTCCTAACGATTTTGGCGATGGCTATACCGTCTAAGCCGGACGAATAAGAATGTCCCATTTGGGTAGCAGAGGGTTACGTTCCAATCGGTTCTCAATGTCCTTTATCTCCTGTTAGCAGACCAGTGCCTAGGCCCTGGTTGACTGACAAAACTAATCGGCAGCATAGCAGTACGTGTGTATTTTGAACTCGATTCGATAGATGCGCTGCTCATGTTGTTTCCGAGA
>NZ_JAYFES010000020.1:0-258 GCF_055795045.1 Pseudanabaena sp. PCC 9330
TTGAATTGTATGGACTTAGCCGTATCCTCAAAATAAATCGGCTGCGTTTTATTGTCCCAATCACGGTGTTCTTGGGTAATCCCGTAACTAGAAGTGAAAGGCAAGGTTAGTTTGTGGCCATCGGGAAATATAATGTCAATTTGGTGGTGACTTTCTAATGAATTTGCAAAACCTGCAAGAGACTGTAAAACAGGCCAAAGTTTGTCACGATGAAAATAAAGTTGATAACTGTAATTCAAACCCATAGCCCATCACCTC
>NZ_JAYFES010000021.1:0-402 GCF_055795045.1 Pseudanabaena sp. PCC 9330
ATTTGAGGTCGTGGCTGAGGTTTGGAATCAACACCCAACGCCGTTTGAATGGGGCGGTAAACGAGCCGCTCGACGGCAACGAGCACGAGCGAAACGGTACGCCCATCGTTTAGGGGGTTCTGGAGCCGTGACTCAGGCGTTAGTCGCCTAACAATTAATGGCTATATTCAAACCAAATGACCCACTAGTTGGTAATCACCACTGGCATATTGAGAGCCTCGGTCAGAATGGAACAGCAACCCTGGAGCCGGTTGGCGTTGCCCTAAGGCCGCCTCTAAGGCCGTCAGCACGACCGCTGTGCGCACGTGCTCGGCCATCGACCAGCCCACCACCCTTCGAGAAAACAGATCGATGATGACCGCCAGATACAGCCAGCCTTCAGTCGTCCAAATGTAGGTCATG
>NZ_JAYFES010000022.1:0-310 GCF_055795045.1 Pseudanabaena sp. PCC 9330
TTTGAGGGTGCCGAAAAAGCTTTCAGCCACCGCATTATCCCAATAATTACCTCGACGGCTCATGCTGGCCATTATCGTAGCCTGCTGAAGCGCTAGTTGGTAATCACCACTGGCATATTGAGAGCCTCGGTCAGAATGGAACAGCAACCCCGGAGCCGGTTGGCGTTGCCCTAAGGCCGCCTCTAACATCGTCAGCACGACCGCTGTGCGCATGTGCTCGGCCATCGACCAGCCCACCACCCTTCGAGAAAACAGATCGATGATGACCGCCAGATACAGCCAGCCTTCAGTCGTCCAAATGTAGGTCATG
>NZ_JAYFES010000023.1:0-4125 GCF_055795045.1 Pseudanabaena sp. PCC 9330
TGGGTGCAACGAAGTGAAACCCAACAGCAGTAAGCTTTTGTTGGGTTCTGCTGGCGCTCCACCCAACCTACAAATTAAAGCTTGACAAAGCACTAGGAAGGTGAGTGAAAAACATATCAGGCCCGCACCAAAGGGGTGCGGGCCTGATTTTGTCTAACCTGCTCTAAAAGGTCAGCCCTGCCAACTGGAACTGCGTCAGCTCGCCACAGGCTTAGGCTTCACGTTTGCCGGGTCAAAAATGCCCTTGGGAATGATGCCGTGCACGCCCCAGTTGCCGTCGACCACCTGGGTAATGGCAAAGTCGGCCCCGACAGTAATCAGCGAAAACGCTTCGTCTTCGGTCAGGTTCATGCCGTTCATCAGAAAGTCGCGCAGTTTGGCCGAGCTATCCTTCAGCGCCGGGTCTAGGGAAGACAGAGTATAGATCTCCTTCTGGGCATCGTCACCGAGAGCTTCGAGGTAGTTGGGGTAGGTAAAGCCGTGGACAATCCACGAGTCGGGGGTTTCGAGCAGGGGATAGTTAACCCCTTCAAGAATGGTGCCCGCCAGATCCGCCTGCTTGTGCAACACGAACTGGAACACGCCCGTGATCGAGGTTTCGATGGCGGTGCCATTCAGCTCAGAGTCGCCCTGGGAGGCGTGGGCATCGCCGCCGGAGAACAGCGCACCGGGAACTGACACGGGGTAATACATAGCGGTGCCGATCGCAATGTTGCGGTCATCCATATTGCCGCCAAAGTAGCTGGGCGGAATCGAGTCCACCACATCGGCCTCGCTGGGGGCCACACCCATGGAGCCCAGGTGCAGCCGCAGGGGCACTTTTACGCCCTCTAGGGTTTCGCCAATTTCATCGACGGTGTCGTGGTCAACGATGATGCCGGGGTAGTCGATGGTCTCGTGAACCGTGCCATCGGGGGTGGTTTGAGGCGTCCACTTGTAGCGGTAGACGGCGGTGGCGTAGTCTTTCTCACCCGTGGCATCCATCTCGTAGAGGGTGATCACTTCGCGGGGTTTGGGGTCAGTTTTGTAGTTGTCGTACTGAAAGCCCCACCAGGCCGAGGCGTTAGAGCCAAAGGTTTTGGTCGGGTCGCTGCCGCTGGGTCGCAGCTTCAGGTCCACAATCTTGACCTCCAGCAGGTCGCCGGGTTCAGCGCCGCACACATAGACCGGGCCAGTGAGAATGTGAACGCCGGGGCCGCGATCGCTCACGGTTTTACCCTCCGCCGTCCAGTTATAGATCGCCTCGATCGCCGGGTCGCCTGCAATCATGCGATCGTAGTCGTCGCCCGCGTGGTGGGTGATGGTTTCGAGGGTGACGTAGTCTTGGGAATTGACCGAAATAATTGGCTTCAGGTTTTTGCTGTAAAAGCCCCAGTGCACCGTTTCGGGGCTGGCGGCAACTTTGTAGTGGCGAGGGCTGCTGGCAGCGGTGGGGCAGCTAGTGGGCACGGTGCTTTCGAGGGGGGGCACCGCCGCACTGGCGCGGGTCATGCCCGTGGGCAAAAAGCTGGCCCCAAAGCAGAGCACGACCGTGGCAATGAACAACGACGGCCAAATCTTCGGCCACCGTTTTTTACGATTTTCAGACATATTTGGTCTCCTGAGAGAATTTGTGACCATAAACCTCTCTTATGGTTCTGTATTGAGTGTCTAGCTTCTGTATACTGGCAAACTTAATTTTGTGGTTTCCCGCAACGAAGAAACTTTGCAGTACAGACCCCAGGGTTCTTTTGGATTTAAACAAAGTCACAGGGCCAAGTGCAGCAGAACCCTGGGGTCTCGCCTGCTACTGATCCTCCCTATGGGATGGGAACCAAATGGTCGGTATCAACGTAAGTTTGATGGCATCCCATGAAGCGGAAAAGTCGGTCAGATCCTCTCTTGGGAGGGGTGCCCGGAGGGCGGGGTGGGTCAAAATGGCAACGGAAAGAAAGCTTCTAAATACGAGAAAAAGGCTTCTTATCCCAGGAGTAACCCACCCCTACCCCTCCCAGGAGGGGATGGTCAGACTGCTTGCCCAATAAAGTATTCTCTGTCGAACTCACGTTGCATCAGAAACCCGGTTTCTCTTCCAGCAGGCCCTATTCCTCAGCAGATTTACCCTGTCACCCTGTCACCCCTGCTAGGGCAGGCAGTCCATGTAGTTCTCCACATCCCAGTTGGTGGTGGTGGCCAAAAAGCGAATCCACTCGTCGCGCTTGTACTGGTCGTAGAGGCGATACATCTCGCCGGGCAGCGCCGATTGGATCACGTCATCCGTCGCCAGAGCATCCAGCGCTTCGCCCAGAGACATGGGCAGCTTTTTCACCTGCTTGCCGCTGTCCATGGCCTCGTAGATGTTGCGCTGCTCGGGCTCGCCGGGGTCGAGCTGGCGACTGAGGCCGTCGTCAAAGGCCTTGAGAATCGCCCCCGCCATCAAGTACGGGTTCACCATCGAGTCAACGGCACGGTACTCAAAGCGACCAGGTGCCGACACCCGCAGGCCGCAGGTGCGGTTTTGATAGCCCCAGTCAGAGTAGACCGGTGCCCAAAAGCCCGCATCCCACAGGCGGCGGTAGGAGTTGACCGTCGAGCAGCCGATCGCCGTCAGGGCAGGCAAATGCTCGATCACGCCGCCAATGCAGTGCAGCCCCACCTGGCCTGGAATCCGGCGAGATTTGCCATCGACCGGCATAAACGTATTCTCGCCACCCTGATGGTAAGTGAAATTGCCCTCCAGCCCCGGCAGGCTCTCAAGGCCAAACATTTTGATTGCCTCTTCGCCGCCCCGCCACAGCGACAGGTTGTGGTGGCAGCCCGAGGCCGACACCCCCATAAACGGCTTCGACATAAAGCAGGCGATCAGGTTAAACTCGCGGGCCACCTGGGCGCAGATCTGGCGGTAGGTGGTGAGGCGATCGGCGGTGCGCACTGCATCGTCGAACATAAAGTTCAGCTCTAGCTGCCCCGGCGCATCCTCATGATCGCCCTGGATCATGTCGAGCCCCATGGCCCGCCCATACTCGATCACCCGCAAAAACACCGGGCGCAGCTCCTCAAACTGGTCGATGTGGTAGCAGTTGGGCTTGGTGACGCCGCCATCGGGCTTGCCGTCGGGGCCTTTTTTCAGCCACATCATCTCGGGTTCGCAGCCGTGGCGCAGCTGTAGCCCGTGCTTGGCTTGAAACTCGGCATGGATGCGCTTCAGGTTGCCGCGACAGTCGCCGGTCAAGAATGCCGCCGCGTCTTCCTCCTCTTCGCGGTTGCGGAAGCAGACGCAGTAGACCCGCGCTACCCGCTTATCCCACGGCAGCTGGCAAAAGGTCTCGGGGTCGGGGATGGCCACCAGCTCGGCGGCCTCAGGCCCGTAGCCCAGGTACTGGCTATTGCGATCCATCGCCAGGTTGACGGTGGCCCCATAGACCAATTGGAATCCGTTGGCGGCGGTGGTCTCCCAGTAGTCGGCGGGGATGCCTTTGCCGACGATGCGCCCGGTGACGGAGACAAACTGATAGTAGATGTACTGAATACCCAGCTCGTCAATTTTGGCCCGCACCTGCTTGACGAGTTCGTCGCGCCCATCAGCGGCCACGTAGCGCTCTAGATCGGTCAAAGCCTCGGCGGTACCAGCGGTACTCTCTACCCGTGTCAGTACTCCAGTCACCGTGAGACCTCCTAATTTGCAGCGAATGGTCTCAGTAAAGCCAACTTGTCATAACAAGTTTGTAGCCATTGATACGTGAATTGCAGTCTAAGTTTATGGCTACTGCCATAACTCTCTGAGTTTCCTAAGTAAGTGGCTAACTCCAATATGTGCTTTAAGGCTTAGCTCCCGCATTATATTATTGGCGCTGAATCTCGTTTTATCCAGGTCTTCCTACTACGGAAGTATTTGTCTGAGTTATAAAAGTATGCAAATATCTCCAAGAAAAAAGGGACTTTGTGTTGTCCTAAACTCTCCACTTGAGAGCCGAGCTGAGATAATATTTCCACCCAGTACCGAATTATCTGTAAGACATACAGCTGTCGAAATGGTGCCACTGCTTTAAACCTGGTTGACTGACAAAACTAATCGGCAGCATAGCAGTACGTGTGTATTTTGAACTCGATTCGATAGATGCGCTGCTCATGTTGTTTCCGAGACGC
>NZ_JAYFES010000024.1:0-449 GCF_055795045.1 Pseudanabaena sp. PCC 9330
GGTGCGGATGGAGCGCGATTTCTTAAAAAAAGCCGCGACCTTCTTTGCTCGGGAAAGCTCAGATCCTATGAGCTAATCCAGAGGGAGAAGGTCAATTTTCCGATTGCCTTGATGTGCCGAGTCCTGAAGCAGTCCAGGAGTGGCTATTACGCCTGGTGCAGCCGTCTCGCTTCCGCTAGAACCCAGGAGAATGCGATCTTGTCTGACCAGATTCAACGCATTTATGACACCAGTCGCCAAAGCTATGGGTCCCCTAGGATTCAGGCGGCCCTGGCGGCTCAAGACTGGAGCGTCAGCCGTCAACGGGTGGTGCGGTTAATGGCTAAGCTCGGCATCAGCGCTCGGTCTCGGCTTCTAAGCATGCCTGGCCCATCGCTGAGAATCACTTGGACAGAGACTTTACGACGACAGAACCCGACCGGGTGTGGGTGGCTGACATGACCTACATT
>NZ_JAYFES010000025.1:0-255 GCF_055795045.1 Pseudanabaena sp. PCC 9330
TGGCGTCGTCGTACCTCGAAGGTGCCAACTTTTTGACCGTGGCCGTTTCCACCCCTGCCAACAGCCTGGGCCACTCCCTGCTGCTGCTGTGGGGCCCTGAGGCCCAGGGTGACCTGGTGCGCTGGTTCCAGCTCGGCGGCCTGTGGAGCTTTGTGGCACTGCACGGTGCCTTTGGCCTGATCGGCTTTATGCTGCGTCAGTTTGAAGTCGCCCGTCTGGTGGGTCTACGGCCCTACAATGCGATCGCCTTTTCTG
>NZ_JAYFES010000026.1:0-31315 GCF_055795045.1 Pseudanabaena sp. PCC 9330
CTGGCGGGGTCACTGGGATTGCTTTTGCAGAGTTTTTGCCAGCGATCTGGCCAGGCGGTTTGAAAGTAGGCCAGCAGGTCTTCGGTGTAGAGGGCGGTGGTGGGGTTATAGCCTGCGGCGGTGCCCACCAACCAGCCCTGGGCCGCCAGGGCGTTGATGATGTCTTGCTGGAAGGCGAGTTCTTTACTGTCAGCCATGGACGGGTTCTACGGTGGGGGCAGGGGAAGCGCTGGCGGGGGCTTGCCAGCCCCGTACATCTATCTTTCCCGTCACAGCAGCGGAGATCAGGGCTGATCGGCGTTCTTGAAGGAGTAAAACACCTTCCTCGGCTTGGGCTATTAGCATATCTATCTTGGCGCTTTCACGGTCGATAAAAGATACTATTGCCTTTTGCTCTGCGTATGGCGGAATTGGCACAGAAAGCATTTTTAGGATTGGGACACTTATATTCACTTGGGCAGTACCCCAACCTTCAACATGGAAATAACTTTGTGAGTAAGAGCTATTAATGTAGTAACAATAAAATTCGGAATTCCCGAGATTATTGAGAGAGGTAATTAGCAACGTAAAGCACTGACAACTATCTAACTCCTGTGGCACGATAGCTGTCACTCCAGCGTTGCCCGTTCTGACAGTAACAAGGTCACCTGCTCGAAGAGTCTTGCTACCACGTCCGTCTGCAAACTCTTCTTTCACATAAAGTAATTCACCAATGATTTTTCCTGCCCGAATATTTGTTGAGCGCAAGATTGGCACTCCTTGATCTGAATAAGCATGTGTCGCAGCTTCTGCAATACCCACAACAACTCGTTCAGCTATACGAGTTAAAGCCCCTATTTCCCAATGGGCAGGGACTTCGCCTAGCCACTCGACACCAGAGTCTTTCATGGGGGCGGTGGGGTCTAGGCCCTTGGTGACGGCATGAGATATCACCGCCTGACGCTTTTCTTTAAGCAGTTCTATCAGTTGCTGCTGCTCCACGATCAATGTGTCAATGCGCGCCGTTTCGTGGTCTAGAAAACGAGCAATTTGGGTTTGTTCTAATGTATCAGGCGCAAAAAATCTTACAGCCCCAATAAGATCTTGGTTAAGTAGAGTTGCACCATATATGTTTTCTCTTCCATATTTAGGGATAAACTCTGGAGCGGCATACTTCCAGTAACTTAAGATAAGTGATTCGTTTGGTGGGAAAGCTGCAATCGCCTCATTTGTATATGAATCGATGCCAAGAAAAGAGACTTTCCCGACAGATAACTTAAACGAAAATAACATGCTCCCCGCTGGAACAATTTGGGCTTTCTTATCAAAGACAGCTAAATCAGTAATTTTTGACTTAGTTTCTTCAATATTCATTTGAGTCATATCGGCTATTGTGGCCCACGGATGCTCTCCGTCGTAATAATCCTCTTTGCCTGAAGGAGGAGTCCAGCCGACTGTATAAGGAATATCCCAAGCAATTTTTCTAATTCCCCAATGCTCGGGCACTTCCCCCAACCATTCCACCCCAGAATCCTTATACGCCTCATACTTCGGAAAGCTCATGCCGTTTCACTCAATAAAGACTGCCAACCCATCCATTTACCCCGGCGGGTGTTCATTCATTAGTGTTAGCACCCGTCGCATATTCATGACCCCATCGCGGTTAGTCTGCAAAAGCGCCACCGTAGCTCGCCCTGTAGGCGTGATTCCTAACATTTGCTCAGCATTTTCATTCCAAATAAAATGCTCATCCCAGGCCATTTCCCTAGGGTTAAACAGGGGAACCACTTCCAGTGTGACCGGATCGACCGCTTCAGTCTTGGTGTACTTGTAGTTGTTGCACGTTTGGCAAGACAGCGCCAGATTTTCGGCAACAGTTTCACCCCCACGGCTCACTGGTTGAATGTGATCCATCACAAACGGGTCAACCGCATATCTGGCCTGGCTGCGGCAATACTCACACAGGCCACCCGCTCGATCAAACACCAGTTGTTTCAGCGCAGCCGGAACATACCCACTAGACATAGGTTGGAGCCTGAATGCCAAGGTCTTCCATCAGCGTGGGTAAAGCCACCTGCCGCAGCTGGGCCAGCGTGGCCAGTGCTTCGAGCCGCTGTGCCCCCCACTGCTCAATCTGATTGCTGAGCTGAATCAGTTGTTCGTGTTCTACCTCCGTCAGTGTTTCTGCCTCGCGCTTAGCCCGCAGAGCTTGATACTCAGCCCGCAGGTCGGCTGGCACCCCTTGATTAATGCGATCGAGCAGGTCGGATTCTTCGGCAGGCAGCGCATGAGCCTTGCGTTGGGCGCGCAGGGTCACAATCTGCTGTAGCAGACGATCTAGCTCGGTCTCGTCAAGCTCATTAGCCGCTTGAATCAGTTCGTCAAGACTCATGGCAAACCCTGCTGTGTGCTGGCTCTATGGTATCCCTAACCCAATTTCTCCTCATGCCGACAGATCCTCGATCATCTGCTTAATGCGATCCGTACAGGCCTTTAGATCCTGGTCAATCTCCTCCAAGGGGCGCGGCGGCTGAAACACATAAAAATGCCGATTAAACGGAATCTCAAACCCGACAATGCCCACCTCCCCATCGATGGCATCGTACTTGCCCTCGTCAATCCAGGCATCGGGCACGTGGGGTTTCACCTCCCGCTCAAAGTAGTCAGCGATCGACTCGCCCAGGGGCACATTCTCATAGTCCCGCAAGCCTGTGTCTGGCTCCGGCTCGCCCTGGGGCTTATCCTTCACCCGGCAAATCTCCGCCTCTGGGTGCCGCTCACCAAACGCATTTAGCAACGTCTTCTGCACTGCCGCCGGGGCATCCACCTCATGCACCGCCAGCGCCTGCTTTATCAGCTTGCTAAACGGGGCACGACTCAGACAAATCGGCTCATCCTCCAGGGTTTGCAGCGCCGTAATCAGGCGGCTTTGCACCGCCCCATCCAGCTTTTGCACCACCTTTTCCGCCAGCGCCGCCTTGATGCGTTCTTCCGTCACCTGAAACGCCAGCCGCAGCGGGCGCTCAATGGTGATGCGGCGATAGCCAAAGGCCTCGATGGGGAAAATCTTGCTTTGTACTTTCTCTTGGGGGGGCGTTTCCTCAAACCGACCGTAGAGCCGCACCAGCTCGGCAATTTGGGCCTCATTCAAAAACTGGCGCTTGCTGCCCAGCGACTTGCGCATTTTGCTAAATTGCTGGCTGCCGTCGATCAGCTGCACCTGGCCCCGGCGCAGCTCTGGCTTGTGGTTCGACAAAATCCACACATAGGTGGCAATGCCCGTGTTGTAGAACATATCCGTGGGCAGGGCGGTAATCGCCTCCACCAGGTCGTTTTGCAGCAGATAGCGGCGAATCTCTGACTCGCCACTGCCCGCCCCGCCGGTAAACAGCGGCGAGCCATTCAGAATGATGCCAATGCGAGAACCGCCCTCGCGGGGGTCGCGCATTTTGCTCACCAGGTGCAGCAAAAACAGCAGCGAGCCATCCGACACCCGAGGCAGGCCAGGGCCAAAGCGGCCATCAAAGCCCCGCTCTTGGTGCTCATCGGTGACCTGCTTCTGCACCTTCTTCCACTCCACCCCAAAAGGCGGATTGCTGAGCATAAAGTCAAAGTGGCTGGTGGCCAGCTGGTCATCTGACAGGGTATTGCCCAGCTTGATATTGCTGACTGTCTGCCCCTTGATCAGCATGTCGGCCTTGCAGATGGCGTAGCTCTCGGGGTTCAGCTCCTGCCCGTGCAGCGATACCGTCACCTGTTGGCTGATCGTCTGAATATACTCATCCCCCTCCGACAAAAAGCCGCCGGTACCCGCCGTGGGGTCGTAGATAGTGACAATGCTGTTGGGCTTGAGCTTGTCGTCTTGCCCCGTGATCACCAGCGACGTGGTCAGGTGCACAATGTCGCGAGGGGTGAAGTGCTCCCCCGCCGTTTCGTTCGAGCTTTCAGCAAACTTGCGGATCAGCTCCTCAAAGATGATGCCCATGCCAAAGTTGTCGATGGAGGCGGGGCTGAGGTCTACCGCCGCGAACCGCTGCACCACCTGGTAAAGCAGGTCGCTGGTGGCCAGCTGCTGCACAAAATCCTCAAAGTGGAAGTGCTCGAAAATTTCTCGCGCATCGGTGCTGAACGACTGCACGTAGCTCATCAGGTCGTCAGCGGTTTGGGTATCCGAAAGCGCGCCCAGCGACAGCGGCGAAGCATTGTAGAACTGCTGATTGGCTGCCCGCAGCAACAGCTTTTCGCGTACCAGGTCGGGCTTGGTCTGATGCTCCTTAGCCGCCTCCAGCACCGTCTGCTTAGTGGCCTCCAACACGCACTCTAAACGCCGTAGCAGGGTAAAGGGCAGAATGATGCGGCCATACTGCGACTGCTTGAAGTCGCCCCGCAGCAGGTCGGCAATCGACCAGAGAAAGGCAGCGGTTTGGGAGTGGTTGGTCGGATTCATGGAGGCAGTCAGGGATTTATGGAAGACAGAAGCGGTAGGGGTGCCCTAACGATACAGAACCACCGGGCAGACTGCTCATTACTAATCTGGCAGCTCCTCTCAGGATGCCCATCGCACACTGCTTTAATGTTGGTTGTAGGAGCACTCCGGCGTCTCCCGACCGACTGGGGTTGGTGTCCCTTGTCTCGGTAATGGCAGCAGTGTCAAACTGACATCTCAATGGTCACCCTTGGTTGAGGCGTGAGCGCCATTCTAAGGATGGCTTGGTCAAAAAAACACTCAGGATTAACCATTTCCCGTCTGTGGCACATCAAGCCCAGATGATCTATTCCAACCAGGCCGAATGGTGGCCTATGGTCTGAGGCTGAGGAGTAGCGAGCACCCCAAACAAAACTCCATGGGCCAGCCTGAGAATTCAAGGGACTGGGGCAGTACACTTAGCCCAGATCATTAGCCACAAGCCAACATGCTTAAGCTTCCGACAGATAAGAGAAGGTTTTGGGTGTTGTGTTCAATAGCCGCTACTCTGATTCTGGGATCTTTGATTTGGAAAGTTCCTCATAGGGGTATTCCAGACTCTATTACTGATGAGAAGGTAAAAGCCGAATTACTAAATGCCAATCGAGATAATTTTCTGAAAGGCATTCAAGCTATAGCAGGGCTGGGCTTTGTCGTCACAGCCGTTCTGGCTTGGAGGAATTTACAGCTTACTGAGGATAAAAACGTTACAGACCGTTTCAGCAAGGCTGTTGAGATGCTGGCTGATAACGGCAAGCTGGAAGTGAGGCTTGGTGGCATCTACTCCCTTGAACGAATCGCAAGGGACTCTAAAGCAGATCACTCTGTGGTGATGGAAGTCCTAACAGCTTTCGTTAGGGCTAGAGGGGCACCTGAAGAAGGGAAAAAGCCCTTATCCCAAGACATTCAAAGCGCTCTAACCGTTATTGGACGGCGTACACCTATAGAAAACGAACAAACAATAGACCTCTGCGGGGCCAACCTGAGCGGGGCCAACCTCTTTGACGCCAACCTCAGCAAGGGCAACCTCATCGGTGCCGACCTCTGCGGGGCCAACCTCTGCGAGGCCAACTTCAGCGGGGCCAACCTCTTCCAAGCCAAACTCAGCGGTGCTGCCCTCTACCATGCCAACCTGAGCGGTGTCGACCTTGTCGGTGCCAACCTCGTCGGTATCGACCTCGTCGTGGCCAACCTGGCCATGGCAAAACTCATCTATGCCAACCTAAGCGATGCCAAACTTATCGGTGCCGACCTCAGCGGTGCCAACCTCATCGGTGCCGACCTCAGCGGTGCCAACCTCAGCAGCGCCAACCTCAGCAGTGCTAACCTCAGCCATGCCATCCTCATCGGCACTATTCTCATCGATGCTGACCTCAGCGGGGCAAAGCTCCACAATGCTGATCTCGAAAGCATTATTTGCGACGAGAAAACAATTTGGCCAGACATAACCGAAGTTGCCCAAGCAAGAAATATCCCAGCCGCCCTCAAAACACAGCTAAGTATTGATGTCACACCGCCTGCTGGGCCTGGCCAGCATTGATGGTCGGAGCTGGCCACTTTAGTAGATCAACATCAACCTACGAAGGGGTTTTAGCTCCTTCTAGCTAACTCATGTAGTGCTACTCCACATACCGGGCCGTCATCGAGGGGGAGCTGTGCCCCAGCAGGCGGGCAATCTTGGCCAGACTGTAGCCTTGCTTGTGCAGGTTAGTAGCAAAGCTGCGCCGAAAGCTGTGGGTACTCACCCCATCAAGCCCCACCATCTCGCAGGCATCGCGCAGCACATTATCAGCCGCCTGCCTGCTGATGTGACCGCCCTGGCCGTTGTGGTGGGCTGGGAATAGGTAGCCCACCTGGGGGGCAGCGTAGGCTGCCAGGAATGGCCGCAGGGCATCGACCACCATCGCTACCCGTGGTTTCTTCGTCTTGGTGTTCTCACGCCGGAAGCTGAACCGGTCGGGGCCGATGTCGCCCACCTCCAGACTCAACACCTCAGAAATTCTGGAGCCGGTAAAGTAGGCGATCGCAAACACCGCCCGCCACTTATCGCTGGGTAGCTCCACAAAGATCGCCCCCAGGTTTTCAGGCGTCAGGTTTCGTGACTGCCCGCGCCGATCCACCTTGCGGGCCTCTGGCAACTCAATCGCCCCCAGCTCAAAATCCGCCGCCGTGAACATGGCCTACCCCTCAGTCCCTCTCCACCTTACTTGCTCTTTGGCGATTTCAGCATGTAGAAAACAACGTATCTAGGGGCTTTCCGAACGTTGGGCCGTGCGGTCGGTTTTCGTCTCGCGTGAGACAGCCGAAAACCCTTGATTTTTCGTTTTACAGTCTCAAATTCAGACTCTTGAGACAGAAGCTGAATTATTGCGAGTCTAACAAGCATCTACTTGAACACGTATCCACTTGAATACTGATTTACTTGAGTACGTGTTCACTTATTTACTTGAAAGCGTAGCTACTTGGATACTTGAGCACGTGAACAAGTCCATTAATCCGAACAAGGCGTACTATTCACTTGAGCACGTGAATAAGTACCCAATGATTATCACCATCGCCTCATTGAAAGGGGGGAGCGGCAAAACATCGTTATCGGTTCACCTCGCCCACGCGATCGCCTTGGCTGGCCGTAAGGTGCTGCTGATCGATGCAGACCCCCAGGCTTCAGCAAGCACGTGGGCAAGTGCCCGTGAAGAGAAGCCGCCGTTCTCAGTTGTGGGTATGGCCAGAGATACCCTGCATCGTGAGCTGCCTGACCTGGTGGCCAGCTATGACCATGCGCTGATAGACACCCCACCACGCACCAGCAAGCTAACCGGGTCTGCCATCGTGAGCAGCGACCTGGTGCTTATTCCAGTGCAGCCATCGAGCTATGACGTTTGGGCTGCTGCTGAGACCGTGGCTATGGTTGAACAAGTGCAGGGCATCAAGCCCGATCTTCTGGCCGCTTTCATCGTAAATCGGGCCATCGGTCGAACGGTCATTGCCAGGGATATTCTTGAGGCCCTGGAGGACTACCCTTTCCCGGTACTGCCTACCACCATTGCCCAGCGGGTTGCGATTGCAGAATCCAGCGGTGGGCATACCGTGTTTGAGGTGGAGCCCAGCGGGGCATCTGCACGGGATTTTAGGGCCTTGGCTAAGGACGTTCTGAAACTGATGGGGGCTGAGAAATGGTAGAGAAGAAGTCGAGGATTACCCGCAAGCCAGCACCGCCAGCACCTGAGGCCGTCGAAGGATTTCTAGAGCAGCTAGGCACAGACCCAGAATCTACCCTTGCAACCCCGGCACCAGCGCCGCCGACACCACCCACTGCAACCCCCCAGGATGATGGGAATAAAGGCAAGGCATTCCCCCACAGGCTGAGCGCTGACTTCACCACCGACCAATACAAGCGCCTAAAGCGGGCCGGGTTCGAGACTGATCAGCCCATGACCACGATTGTTAGAGAGGCCATCGAGGATTGGCTTAAAGCACGTGGATACTGATTCACGTGGGCACGTGCTTACGTGATCGATTGTCCATTGAGATCAACATTAGAAGTTGAAGGCCTGTTGTACTGGCTTTACCACGCTCTTATCCCAGTCCAAGCTGTAGCCTTTTCTCCGGGCAAAGTTTCGCAGGGTAGCTCTAGATATCTCAGCACCAGGGCTTTTGTTGAGCCATGCATGGTACTCGTCGTGAACCTTCCCAGTAATGACTATGAGGTTCCCCTCATCAGTCGCCAGCCCTGGATTAATAGACTCACCAACAATATGATGGACGTGCTTCTCATGCTCTTGCCCAAAGGGCTGACCAGTTAGTTGGCAGACATGATGCCTAGACTTGAGCCTTCTGATTAGCCCATCCTTGAAACTAGCTAAATTCTTGGCTTCTATGGACGAGTCCAATGCTAGCTGTGGATGGGCAGCAACGATATAAGTCAGGAGTGCAGCGCTTGCCCGGTAATCCGATGCTCTCTGGGGTCTATCCATGGCCAGCTGGTCGAGCAAGATTTGAACGCCAATGGGTTTAATAAAGTCATGCTCTGATTGAACTTCCAGTTCATCAGCAGTCACGAGATAGATTCTTAGGATATCCCGATATGCCTGCACGATACTCTTAGCCGTGTCTTTGCTACGGGTTAGTAAAGCCCCATGAAGATGCTTAACAGAGAGATAAGCTGCACCGTTTTTTAAGACAAGCTCATCCAGCAGGCTGTTGAACTTTGCGACTTGGCCCTTTGAGAGAGTCGTCTTTAAGACGATTTCATTGTTATCGCTGAGTACAATCCGCTGCATGGCGTTCCTGAGCTTAAAGACCCATCCCGCCGCTGATCTTCACCATGGATAGCATCTGCTGCCTCAGCCGGTTGAGGTTTTGCATTTGCTCATTCAGCCCCCCATTGTCGGAGTGATACTTTTTGGCCAAGCGCTTGTATTCAGCCTCGGCCTTAGACTCCATCTCAGTGGCGGCTTCCGAGATACCAAAATCCTCAAACTTAGCTCTCTCAAAGTTGCGATCTAGCAGCCAAAAACCCACTTCGTCAAAATCAGTGCCGGTAGCGGCGTGCGCATGAAGTTGTTTGTTTTCAGCCTCAAGCTTGGCTACTTGAGCTTCCAAAGTGGCGATCTGGGCCTTCAGGTCATCAAGGCTTGGTGCGTTTAACTTATCCGCCAGAGCCTGCCAGCCTCGGGCTTTCATACCAAAGTGCTGCTTGGCATCTGCGCATGTTTTGAACTGCGCTTTGAGCGTTGCAACTGTGTGCTTGGGAGAGGCAGAAGCCATTATGAACTGATCTAATGTGTAGTCCAATAATGACCAGATTGTTGCCCCTCATAACCATGCACAGGGTATCTTCACGGAAATCTAACTTCATGAACGAGGGCTCAACACAAGGATTTGTTGAATAGCGATCGCCTATATAAGACCCATTCTGTGGTGGTGGTGGCATCTGCAAAGGGGGAGCCGGGGGCGGGTAGCAGGCAACACCCACAGCAAAACAAAGCCCCCTTGAGAGAGGGGGTCGGGGTGGCTGGGCTGAGATCGCCTGGGAGAGGGAGTGTAGTACGGACGTATTGAGACGCTATGAATAGCAAAAGGCTGGCGGAAAAACTGGAGATATAGCGTATCAGGGTGCTATAAATACACTTTTTTTATTTCCTCAAACCCTCTCTGCGTAAGGCTTTGAGCTTTCTCCAGGTTTGGATTTCGTGCAAAAAGGAGGGAATCTGCAAAAAACCACCTATATTTATTACGCAAAGCTGTAGCACGCCCATACCACTGCTTGCACCACAGCTTTGCGTATTGATTCACAGAAAACCCAAAGGAGGGTTCACCATGCCTAAGAAGAGTATGCCTAGTCCGGAAGAAAATCAACAGCTCTGCCTATGGATTTTCCCTTCGGAGTCCAGGTCTATCGGAAAGAGTTTATCAAAAGAGCCTAAGCCCTCGGTGAAGGCAAAGCGCAACATTGCAACGGTCGTCTACACGCACACGCTTACCTCTAAAACCCCTATGGCCCTTGCTGACCGTGTTCCGGCCAGGAAGGCTAGGGATTGGTTTGGGGTAAAGCGTATGAGGCCTGGGCTAGTATACGAGCGGCCAACCTCCTACGGTGGCAAATGGATCGCTGTATGCGTTGGGGTTAACCCAAAGAGACGTAATGAGAATCTTTGGGACATCCTCTACCAGCAAGCTAGCTAGCTAATCCCTAGGCAAAACATAGGCCCTTAGCCAGCGATCTTACCCAACGATCCAAGACCTTGCTGTGGTAGCGGGGGCGTCGCCCAAGCCTCCGCTACCACAGCAAGCAGCCAGGCCCTAGCGCCGCTGGTACATGGGCAAACACAGCCCCCAGACGATCTAAGGGGGCTGTGTTAAACGCCATTATCCCAGCGGTGGCAAGTGGGCGAGCGCAGGGTAGGGCACCAATTGACGTAAAAAGGGCTCCTATCTTCTGAACTCCTCATAGGACAATCGTTACAAGACTCAGGATTTCAGTGTTTCTGTGCTGGGCACGTCTCCTTATTGTCGCTGATCCACCAATGACTGTTGCCTTATGCCCCAACCCCCTGCCCTGTTTCCCGAAGACGAAAATTACTTTGCCCTACTTAACGGCCTAAAGCAACGCATCCGTGGAGCGCAACTCAAAGCTGCCCAAGCTGTCAACCAGGAGCTGATCATGCTCTATTGGCATATAGGCCAAGAGATTGTGAATCGCCAGCTAACGCAGGGTTGGGGCAGCAAAGTTATTGAGCGCCTAGCCAAGGATTTGAAAAAAGAATTTCCGGATGTATCGGGATTCTCGACGCGAAACTTGAAATATATGCGGTCATTTGCCGAGGCATACCCCGATGAAACATTAGTGCAACGCAGCGTTGCCCAATTACCTTGGCGACACAACATCGCATTGCTCTCCAAGCTGAATAGCCCGGAAATGCGCGTCTGGTATGCCCAAAAGGCCATCAATCATGGGTGGAGTCGCGACATTCTAGCCATGCAGATAGACAGCAATCTGTATGGGCGACAGGGCGGGGCAATAACGAACTTTGAGCGAACATTACCCCCTGAAAAGTCTGATTTAAGCCACCAATTGCTGAAAGATCCTTATAACTTCGATTTTTTGACGCTTGGGGAAGATGCACAGGAACGGGATTTGGAACGGGGCCTGTTAGGCCATATCCGGGCATTCCTGATGGAATTAGGCGTCGGCTTTGCTTTCCTCGGAAGCCAGTATCCGATTGTCGTGGATGACAAAGAGTATCGGATAGACCTGCTCTTCTACCATGTTCGCCTGCACTGCTATATCGTTATTGACCTTAAGATGCGGGAGTTTGAACCTGCCTTCTCAGGACAGATGAATTTCTACGTTTCAGCGGTTAACCACACGCTACGCACCGAGGGAGATCATCCGACCATTGGCATTATTCTCTGTAAATCAAAAAGCAAAACCGTCGTTGAGTACGCCCTTGATGCTGTACAACACCCGATCGGCGTCTCAACGTACATGGTGCGTGACGAACTCCCGCCAGCTCTGCAAGATAGTCTACCGACTGCTGAGCAGCTGGAAATGGAGTTGGAAGCCGCTGTGAAAGAGCTGGGAGACGATCAGCCGGATGAACCGTGAAATCCTGTGGCTTTACCCATACCCTGCTGCTTGAATACGAACCTATCGGTTAGTTAGTGAGGATACCTTAGATAGTCACGTCAGCAGAATCTCCAGCATCAAGGGAACCAAGCCCACGCAGATGATAGAGCAGTAGCAACCGCTCCTCGTCCGCCAGCTCAGGCCATCGCTTGCCCTCAAATCGGTCAGCGATGAACTGGCGAATAACCTCCACAGACCACCCCAGGCTCCTAACCTGCTGTTGAATCTGCTCGTGCAGGGCTAAGTCGTAGGCAACAGGATCTGCTTCCTGTGGAAAAGATGACTCATCCCCCCGCACCCCCCTTTCCGGAGAAAAAGAGGTTTTGTCCGACCCCAAATCACCGGCGCAAAGCGCCTCACCCTTCATATATCTCTCCGAGGGGTGTAATTCCTTGATTTCAAAGGGTTCTGAAGATTCTGGCATGGCTTCAGAATTCACCTCTTCAGGAGCTAGAAGGCTTGCTAGCTGGGCTATTACACCCTTTTGATGTGCAGGGTGCCACAGGCTGAGGTGCTTGTAGAGGGTCTGCTGGCTGACCTTGGCAGCTCGGGCGATCGCCTTGGCTCGGGCCGTGATCTGCTCAGGCAGTTCTCCCGCCTGCTCTAGCTCGGCATAGGCGGTATGAATGCGATGCTGGGCGTCTTCAGACAGCTGCTGGTTAAAGGGCACCAGGTTGTCTGTGGGCTGGCTGGTGTCGCGGCTGGGGGTGGTGCCCAGGGGCCAGTAATAGCCTTCGACAGCTCTGGCCCAGGCGGTCACCTTGCGCTCGATGTCGTGCTGGTGGCGGCAGTACTGCTCGTAGCCGGGGCAGTGGAGGGCAATGCGCAGGGTGTAGTCGATTAGGGCTTGGCCCTCAAGACCCTCAAAGACGCGGCCATAGCAGGCGATGGTTTTGAGTAAGTGGTTGGTCTGGCCATAATCTGTCCAACCCTCGGTGATGATGGTATCCAGGTCGTGTCGCCAGCTCTCGACGGGGTGGCTGCGGCGCTTGGGTCGTTTGCGGTGGTTGTCGCGACCAATTTTCATCGCATGACGCAGGGCCTCCATGTCTTGGTGGCTAGCCGCGCCATCCCAGAGCCAGAAGAACCGGGCCAGGCTATCGCCGATGGGGTTGAGGGCATCGTCAAGCAGGCAGGATCCGCTACCGGGCTGGAGGGGCAGCCGGTGGCCCATGTATTCAATGAAGGTTTGAACGCCGTAGGCTTTGACGTTGGGGAAGATTTCGAGCTGCCCGGCCTGGAGCCGAAACCCCTGGGTCTGGAGGCACTCTTTGAGGGTGACGGCCAGGTTGAAGGTGTTGACCAGCTCAGCAAAGGGGAGGTAGAGGTGCAGGCCACCGCTCCAGCTAGAGCGAATCAGCAGGGTGCGGGTGATGCCGATGGTCTCTAAGGCAGCGCGGATCTGGGCGACGCCTTCGGCGGTGCAGTAATCACCACCGGCATCGAGGTCGAGCAGGGCGTAGTGGGTGTCGTGGGTAAAGCGGACGCCGATTAGCTGGTTGGCGTCTTGCCAATGGTTCCAGAGAACACGGGGCCGCAGGGGGTAGGTGTTAACGGTCGTCCAGGCGGCTTTGGTGGTGGCGTCATCCGGCAGGTCGGCGCGGATAAAGCTCCAGGGGTAGTAGCCAAAGATCTCACACAGCCGCTGGCCGGTGGGGTCAGCGGGGAGGGGTTCGGAACGGGGAGTCTTATACGACTCCTCGCCCCATCCTATGGATGCGGTCATGGGGGCTTCTCTCTCCTAAAAAAGAGCAATGGGTATTGCCCCGAGAGAGATCCGGTGTTACCATAGCCGCATAAGATTTCATGCGCGGCTCGGGAACTGGTCCTCTCGGGTTTTCGCTTTTTAAAGAGCCGGTGGCATTTGCTGCCGGTTCTTTTTGCCTATTAAGGGTCTGGTCAGGACGCTTAACACTGATTCACGCGATCGCCAGGTGGTCAGCCCAGCAGGGCGTAAATCATTGCCGGATCATAGTACAGGTGTCTAGACCGGGCAAGCAGACTCTAGATATTTGATTTCATCGGGGTTTTTGGGTTGGTATCGGCCTCCTAACGTGCAACAAAAGACTGTGGTTACCGCTCAGTTGGCGGTAGTTGCCAGGGCTCTAGACCAGCGTCGCGGAGTTGCTGTTCCAGTCGGGCCTCTCGCTCCGTTCTGAGGTCTGGCTCCGCTAGAGCATCAACTGCTGCTGATAGAGCTGCCTCAGTTTGCTGTAGCCGCTGGGTCAGCAGGGCATTGCGATCGCCATCGCTACGCTCAACCCCAAAAGCAGCATCAAAGCGTCGTTCAAGGGTTTCTTCTAGCAATGCATCCACCAGGGCAAAAGCTTGTTTATTCCCTCGGGATGACTGCCACAGCCAGTACTTACTAACAATGTTGAGCGGAATAGATTGAATCCGGGTTTGTCCCCTGACTTGATCGGGAGCGGATTCTACTTCCACTTCAAAAATCGAACCCGTAAAACCCTCTCCTAGCAACCGTTTAGCCGCCTTCGAGCGCAAAAATTCGAACGCGTTCCGGCGCAATAAGCCTACTGCTTCAGATGCACTGTTGAGTGACATCCGGTAGGAGCCATCAGGCATCTGGAAGCCATCGACCGACAACGGGCCGATCTCAATCGTGGCGCGTTTGGCTTTGTCACTAGCAGTACTCACTTGCTGCCCTCTACTGGTGCTGGGGGTAACTCACCACTAGCTATGGCATCACGGATCGCACGTTCTACAGCAATCGCAGCTACAGCAGCCACAGCCTGGTCTCTATGTTTAGCCCAGCGCTGCAATTCCTCATACACCGGGTCTGGCAGCGACATGTTGACGCGCTTGGTCATATTCGTCATTTGTTTTTATGCCTCAAATGTTACTGCATAGCGTTATATGTGGAACTCACACGTTAACGTTACCCCATTGACGCTTTGGCGTGCTATTAATGTTACACAAGTGGAACTTTTGTGTAACACTTTAGTTCCACTAAACCCTTAAAAGCACTGATTTGCCGAAGTTTCGAGCTGTAACTAAGAGGTGTAACGACGTGGAACGTCAACCACTATCGATTCGTAAGTTTGCCGAGGTCTGTGGGGTGTCTCACACCGAAATAGGCCGCAAGATGACCGCCCTGGGGATCTCAGGAACGCCTCGGGGCAAGGGTTTACCCACGCTGCTGAGTCCGGCTGAACAGGACAGCATCGCTCAAACCCTGTTTATCCCTGATAAACCGCCCGCCGCGCCTGCGCAGCACGTCGAGGTTCTAGGCAATGGTTTATCGGTTTACACGCCCCCGCCGCTGGCAACTCGGGGCGTCAACAGTGAACTCAGCCGCCATCTGCAACAGCAGCAGCTCACCCAGGCGTTGGGGGCGTTTAAGGGCAATCAGGCCAGTTTTAGAAACGCTCTACTGGGCCTAGCGGCTGAGTCGGGTCGCCAGCTGGGCCACGAAATGGCCGTTACCGAGATGAACTCCGCCCTGGCCACCCACGCGCAACTGCAACAAACCGTGGGAAAGGAACTGGGCGTCGTTGCAGACACGCCCGATACCGCTGCTGCTGGTTAGGGGGTTTAGCCCTGATAACCGCCGTTTTCATCCTGTTAACGCCCTAACTCTGGTCATAACGCCATGGAAGCCAAATTCACTCCCCCTGCCGTCCCCCTCGAATACCGTCGCGAGGTCGTTAGCGGTGCATCGCCTATCCAAAACATCTACCTGGCCCCCGTTCCCTGGTGGCAAAACCGCCGGTACTGGGCTGCCGGTGGCATCGCGGTGGCCGCTCTCTCCGGCATTGCCTTCGCCTTTGCTCAGTCTGGCCGCACGGGCGACGAGGGCACCTATCAGAGCGAACTGCCCGCTCCTAACTACGAGAACGTGCTGGCGGCGGCTCAAGACCGGCTCTCGGGCAACTACGAAGACAGCCGTTTGGTGTTGGCTGATGTCGGTCGGTCGGTGCTCAACAATGAGGCCTATCGCTACCGCCAGCAAGCGGAACAGGACGTTCTAAAACCCACTGACCCCTGCTACCAGCAGCAGATCATCTGCCCCCTCAACCGTTACCAGCGTGATGCCCAGGTGATGTTGGATACGGCTAAGGGCGATCGCGATTGGCGACAGGCGAATGCGGCGCTCTTCCGGGTCGAGGCCGTTGAGGTGGCGCGGTCAATGGCGGCGCTGCCCCAAGACCCGCCGACCAACCTGGCGGTGGTCGCCATTGAAAACCTGGTTCAGTACCACGACCGACAACACTCTTTGTCTGAAGAGGTGCAGGCCCATGAAGTTAGAGACTAACCATCTGCTCTATGGCTCTATTGGGGCCGCTGCCCTGGGGCTGTTCTGTGGCCTGCAACGGCCTGCCAGCAACCTTACTCCCGCTGACCTGGAGGCCTTTGCCAATGGGGCTCAGATTCGCTACGAGAAAACCTATCCCTATCTGCCTGCGGCGCTGGTGTTTGGGCTAGTGTCTGTGGGCTGTGGGGTGGCTTGGGCGCTGGGTGGGGAGCAGCCTAAGGTGGCGATTGCAGGCCCCCAGTTCGCGCCAGAGCCACAGAGCTGGAACGGGCAGGTGCCTTTCGCTGGGGCAACCGAGTCCTTCCGGGTGGGCAACCCTGCCGCTATTCTCGCGGCTCGTATGCGGCCCACGCTGATTTCAGCTAACCCTCGGGTCGGCAAGGGGCTAACGGTGGCCCACGCTTACCGGCAGGCCCAGGTGAAGCAGGGCGCGGTGGTGTGGGTGATTCAGCCCAAGTACCACCCCAAGGAGCACGGCTACTGGGAGCAGGCCGACAACGTGCTGGGGTTCATGGCTGACTCGTTGGAATCCAAGGAAGACATCGACGACATCTGCGAGCAGATGCAGAAATTCATCTTCGCCTGGCGGCAGCTGCCTCAGCGGCCCAAGGTGCTGATCATCGACGAGCTGGCGATGATGAAGACGGCTTTCAAGACCTGGTACGAAGCGTTCCTCAAGTCACAGCTCACCATGGAGCTATCGTCGGGGGAGACGGATGACCGAGCGCTGTGGGCGATTACGCAGTCGTCGCTGGTGGGGGATATCGGGGTCAGCGGCGGTATGAGGGCCACGTTCGACCTGCTCACCATTCAGACCCCCAGCAGCCAGAGCCATCTGGAGAGCCTGCGGAAGTCAGACACCAGCATTCCACCGATTGAGGATGAGGTGATTTTTGAGCGATCCTTCTCGCCGAAGCAGGCGGTTTTTTACCACTCAGAAATCAAAGAATGGCTGCCAATGGTGGCCTATGAAGTGCCCGAACTAAGTTCGGCCTCCATAACCGGTGGCCTAACTCGCGGTAACCACGGCATAGCAACGGATACAGCCGAATCGGTTACAAACCGAACCGAGTTTCAAAAGGCCTCCCAGGGGCCAGATCTGCCCCTGATCATCGCCGTAACCAACGCCCTGGCCCAGGGGATGTCGCGCTCGAAGGTGATCAAGGAGGTGCTGGGCTACCAGGGGCACAAGTACCAGGAGGGCTCCGATTTGTTCGACCGTATCAAATCCATCATTGAGGAAAATTCCTAATGGCTAGCTCTAAGAACAATCAACTCGCTAACAGCAACAACGGCCCTGAGATCATCGACGGGCAAATCATCGACATCACGCCTCAGCTCAGCTCGCCGGGGCGGGGCAGCGGTGTCCAGCTCGCGCCACGCAATGCCATGCGCTCTAACGTGCAGGATGGTGGCTGGTTCGATGCCACCAGCGGCAAGCGCAAGCCCATCTTTGTTATCACTCCCACCACCGATCCCTGGAGCATTTTTCCGGTGATTCGCAGCGGCCTCAGCTGTTTGCGGAACCACCCGTTACAGACGATGGGTGGAGCTTTTATCTCGGTGTGGGGCGGGTTGTTTGTGCTCTCGGCGGGGCTGAATGTGCTGCAAGGTTCGGCAGTTAAAGCTGGGGGCGACATCTGGAATCCGGTGGTGGCGGGGACTAATTTCGGGGCGATGTTGGTGGTGCCAACGCAGAGTATTGCGGGCAGCGCTCACAAGGTCTTGACCGGGGAAGAACGTGTGGGGCAGCCGATTGAGACTCGTCCCTACACCCGCGCTGTGAAGGTCGGGGAGTAGCGATGCTGTTCTGGCAAACCCGCACCCGGTACCTGCTGGCCCTGGCGGCGTTGTTCGTCGGGGCCGCGTTTTTAGACCTGAAGCAACCGGGGCGGGGGCAGTTCTACAACCCAGTCTATGGGGTGAAGTCGTGGGTCAACACCCATCAACCTGCAGCGTGGCAGCTGGTGAATCGTCTGTCTGGCGAGGATGCTCGTTTGCAAGCCTGTGTGGCGGTGGCTCCTGACCCGGTTGCCCTTGATGCGACTAAGGCGGAGCTGCGCAGGGCGTTGGTGGGGGAGTCGGAGGCGATCGCTCTGGAGTGGTTGGGGCAGCCGGCCTGCGCCCTGGGTAACGGGGTCTATCGCTGGGCCTTGGACAATGGCCTGGCCCTCGATGTGACGGTGACAGAGGGGGAGGTGACCCACAGTGAACTCAACCGTTAGAAACTACAAACCCCACTGGTCAGAGTTGCCGCCGACCTGGCGCTATGTGATTGGCACGGCGATGCAGGCGGGCGAGCTGGTGCTCAAGCTGGGCTGCGTGGGGGCGATCGCTTCCTCGGTATGGGTGATGGTCGATCAGGAGACGAATGAATCCTGGGGGGCACGGTTTAGGAAAGTCAGCGTCGTGGCGGAGGCGGTGGCCGGGTTCTATGACGATGACTTTAAAACCCTGATCAGCAAGGGCGATGTGATCGCAGGCTACACCGTCAACTCGGGCTTTGGCCTGCGGATGCACCCCATCCACCAGGAGATGCGGATGCACTCGGGTATTGACCTGCCGACGCCGGAGGGGGTATCGGTTCATGCGATCGGCTATGCGGGCGATCGGGTATCGGTGCGCTGCTGGAGTGACCCGAAGGGCTATGGCACGGTGGCGGATATGACCAGTTCAGCGTTCCCTGAGATCACCTTTAGGGCAGCTCACCTGTCTCACTGCCAGGGGGGTGAACACCGGGCCGGGGCGGTGGTGGCAAAGACGGGCAATACCGGTGGCAGCACGGGCGCTCACCTGCACTGGGAGCAGCTACAAGGGGGCGTGGCCCAGGCTCCGCAGAAGGGCTATCTGGTCTGGGCACTGAATGGCCGCAAGCCGAATGAGCGGCTGGGGGATACGATTGCGCTCTACCAGGCGATTGTTGCCAAGGAGTCGGGCGGTGACCCCAGTGCCGTCAACCCTGACACGGGGGCATTGGGCCTGGGGCAGGTGATGCCGCAAAACCTCTATTGCTCCTGGGACGGCAAACCGAAGAGCAACTGCGGCTGGGATTATGACGTGCTGGGCCGTGATGTATCGCCCCAAGAGTTTTTGCAGAACCCCGAGATTCAGCAGCAGATCGTGGGGGTCAAGCTGGAGAGTGCTCTCCAGCGGCAGATTCAGGCGGGCCACGATATGAATACGGCAGTAAAGCGGGTGGCGGCGGAGTGGTATTCGGGCAACCCTGAGCTGGCCCACGATACGCGCCCTCAATCGGGCTATGAGTCCATCAAGAGCTATGCCGACAGTGCGGCGGAAAAGTTCCACCGGCTCCGGCAGGAGAACTTGGAAAAGTAGGCCCTTGGCAGTGGGGGCGATAGCAGGGGTAAGCTGTCTAGCGTAAATAGAATTTCACCTCTGCCCCTAGCGATTGCTGGGGGCATTTTGTTGGTTATTGCCGCCGTCGCCCCACCCCTCACAACCCATCAAAAGGGCTTTGGCCGGTGGGGCAGTGGCCGAGGGCCTATTGCGATCATCCCACCCCCGGAAATCGCTAAAACGCTTGTTGGAAAGAGTTTAGGGGAATTTCACCCCGCCAGGGCTGGCATAGTGTCAGAACGGTGCGGAAGCGTAACCCTCCTGGACGTAGCCACCCTCGCTGCTGGGGCTACTGCGCCATTTGACGCTCGGTGTCACCCCATGACGTCCAGGGAGGCAGAGGCAGAGAGCCCTGACGGGGAAAAGCGGTCAATGGCGATCAGTGGCGTCACACCTACCCAAAACAAAGCCCCCACAGGGCAGCGGTGCCTGTAGGGGCTATACCAAGTTGTGTCTCTACCGCAGTTGGTAGCTCTCTCTTCCACTCCCGAATTTCCATAGTAAAAATTACCTAACGCTTGCAGAATTTTAAAGAAACAGTATTAGTTATCTAGTTCTTCAATTTCAAGGAATGAAGCAATACCGTACTGACCAGTTCTAATGCTAGTTTCAGTGACAGAAAACTTCTCAGCCTTCCACTCTGCGGCATTAGGGAACCAGGTTGAAGCATCTCCATAGCGCCTTTTGTCACACTGCTTAGAACTTTTACCATTCAACATCTGAAAGGCAAGGGTTCCTTCTGGTAAAGGCTGATGTTTTCCGTAAAAAAGACCTGTTTCGGAAAAATCTGGAGAGTATGTGGGTGTTCTTAAAGGGTTTCCATCTTCCTTAAACAGAATTGTAATGCAAGGAAAATCTGCTAATCGAGCTATCTGCTGAGCAGCTACCTGTACAGAAACATCAAAATTTTCAGAAACTTTTTGAACAAGTCCTGAAACATTGCGCCAGTCAACGTTTCGCAGCAATTTCTTAAATGCCTCTCGTGGAATCAACAGATAAGCAGCAAAAAGATTTGCTTGTTCTTCTCTTTGCCTTACATAATTTCTAGAATGGGGATTTGATGGAGTTTGAAGATTTTTTTGTAATCTAATATCTGTATGACTCTTATAAACACAATGCCCAATCTCATGGGCCAAAGTGAATCTTTGCCTACGAGACTCAGACTGGTTATCAGAGAAACCATCTAGGCAGTTAGTGTTATGAGTATTAATAACGATACAGAAATCCCCATCTCCGAAAAATTTTGTAGTGCCTATCTCTTTCACATCAGGCATGGGAGAAAACTGAACGTCAAAACCATACATATCACAAACTTCAATTAGATTAACGGGTATGGAGCCATCCCAGTTAATTTGTGCCAGAACCTTTCTTACTTCATACTCGGGATCTTCATCAACCCTCTCAAAATAAGGGTTCCGATTTCGCATCGATTCAGAACTCATTTCTAATCCTCACTATCCTTGCTACCAAAACGGGCATCAAAAAAACGATTAAGAGCAATAATCTCCTCTGTATCAATTTCTTCATTTTTCAATCTTGCAACAAGTGCCTGAATGGCGGAGTTTTTCTTACTATCTTCACCGTCAGAGGTCATATTCTCAAGAAGACCATCTAGTGAAATACCAAGACCTACAGCGATTTTCTGAAGTGCCTTCGATGAAGGAATACGTTTTCCATCTTCAAATTGTGAGATAGCTGCTTGAGTCAATTTGACCTTTTTGGCAAATTGCACTTGAGTCAAACCTTCTGACTCACGGATCTGGCGTAATTTTTTGCCAATATGCCTCAGATCGGATGATTCCATGAGCAAACCTTAAGATTTTATAAAACAAGCGTGATATTTTTTATCACTTGTGTTATATTGCGTATATCACGATCGTTATCAATCATATCACAACCCTAAGGAGATTCGACTATGACTCACGCTGCATCTCACAAAAACTATGGAGGTTCTGGAATGGCTTCAAGGCATCAAGTTCTGTGCATTACTAAGTCTAACCGCCTGAGTCCTCATGAAAGAATTACTCACATAGGGGGACGTAATTCTACTGGCTCGGCTTGGCATCTTACTCAGCAAGAGGCAATCAACGGTGTAGAGAGCGGTAAGTGGAGCTTTTATGTCAGCCGCAATGGTTCAACCGCAAATGTTATTGTCTCTGTGAGCCGCCTCGGCAATAAATACCTGACTACTGAACGAGATGGTGAATCCCAAAACAACCTTCTATCACTACCTGAATGTCCCTAGGAGTCCAATCATTGGGAACCTAATCCAATCTAAACTAGTCACTCACACACTTAATATGTGTGAGTGACTAGTTTAGATTATTGTGAAGACTCATATTTTTCTTCGTAAATAGATCTACAGCCACCCAATGACTAAATTGTAAAGATGAATTTTACCAGTGATATCAAGTCCGGCTAATAAACCTAAGAATTGTAGGCCGCTAATCCTGGTCTACCTAGGTTAATAGTATGGTCGATCAAGCGGACTTAATATAATTAGATTCATAAGGAATTACTCACATAACACCAAACTTTCATTTAATGTTGGGTAAAAGACAGGGTTTTAGATACAGCCCCATCCTTAGCGTTCCATCTCGAACTGGCGGGAGCGCTGGGGGGCTTCTATCGCCTGGTTCAGCAGTCGATGGGACTTTTGGATTCGGCCAACATCCTCTGCCGTGATGCCCTGGGCCAGCTGCGGTTGCCAGGCCCCCTGGGGTCGCTGAAGTCGGAGCAGCTCGCCGCGTCCATCCTGGGCCACCAGAGAGATCGTGTCGGTCGCTTGGCAAAATGACAGCGTGTAGTGTCGGCCCTTGAGCACCCAGGTGTCAGGCCCAGTTTGCTCGGTCTCGCCAGCCTGCCTGGCTAGCGTCAGGATACCTCTCACCTCCGGCACCAGGCGTTCAGCCCACATCATCTGCTCGGCGCTGATCTGCTGTCGCTGCTCCCGCTGCTGGCGTCGCCGTTCAAGGCTGCGAGCGAGGTCATGAGCAAGGATAGAGATCGCTCTTGCCCATCGAGATTGCTGCTCACCCGCTGACTTAACTCGTTCAGCTGTGTCACTAAGGCCGATAAGAGTGCCTGCAATTGACTGGAGCTGTCGCTGCTGCTGCCAGCCTCTAGCCCCTTCAGCAATGCGTTCAAGGTCTGCTGAAGGTGGTTGTGTTCGGTGGTCATCTGCCTCAGCACCTGCTCCGATTGGGCCTGGTGGCACACCAAATCCTCGATCTGAGTTCGCAGCTGGGCGTTGTCCTGCTGCAGCCCCGCGATCTGCTGCTGGAGCGGTAGCAAGGCCTGCTGCAACGCGCTCACCAGCGCTTCGACCAAGAGCCCTGGCGGCATCTCGATCGCCCACTGTTGAGGGGGCGGCGGTGGAGGTACTTTCCGAGGTCTGGCCATGGGTAGTCACCAAATTGAAGAGTGGGATATAGTCGCTGACGTTTTCCTTGGCGGAGGATCGCTGTGCCTGGCGCAGCAGGTCATCGGGGTCGGCGGTGTAGAGGGAGAGCTGGTATTTGGCCCTCGACACGGCCACATAAAATGACTCCTGGCTGGTGGTGGCATCCATCAGCGCCATCACTCGGTCAGCGGTTTTGCCCTGGGCGCTGTAGGTGGTGCTCACCAGGCCGTAATCGACATACTGCAAGCCAGTTAAATCGACACTGTCACAGCGACCATCGGGGTAGCGGATCTCGGCCTGGCCTTGGGCGTCGATGGCGGCCAGGGTAAAGGCCTGCCCGTTGCGGATGTTTTGCGTCCGGTCGTTGCGCGTCCAGCGCAGCCGATCGCCCACGGCAACAGGGATCGCCTGGCGGGTGTAGACCGTCTTATTGGGGCAGGCCGCTGGGTCAATCTCCAGCATTTGACCGGCTGCGTTGGCCAGGGTCAGTCGGTTGCAGCGGGCATCGACCTGGACGACTTGATAGGGCTGCTGCTTCACCAGGCCCTGGCGTTTGTAGGGCTGGTTGAGGATAACGATGTCTCCGCTGGCATAGTGGGCGGCATAGCCTGCCTGCGCCTGGGTCATGTCTTTGCGCCGCAAGGAGGTCAGGGTAAAGCCGTCGGTGCTGAGCTGGCTCTGGGCCTGAAGCCCGGTGCGAATCAGAGAGGTGAGGACCAGGCGCTCTTGGTTGGTTCCGGCAAGCAGCAGGGTTTTGTCTCGCTCTGTCTCGCCCAGGGCCAGGTAGTCGGTGGCCACCTGCTGGAGGCGTGCTGGGGGAGATGGAATCGTTTGGATCGCGCCTGCTCCCACCAAGGTTTGAAAGGCCGCTTCTGTCTGGTCGGTGGCCAGCAGGTTAACGGCTTGCTTCAGGGCGGCTGTTTTCTGCCGTCGGGACTCATCGAGAAAGGCGGTTTGAATGCCTCCAGCCTGCAAGCTCTTGAATGGGTTGCCTGCCTCTACGGCTGAAAGCTGGCGGGTGTCTCCCACCAGAATGACGCGAGCCTTTTGCTCCATGGCCAGGCTCAGCAGCCCATGGGCATCTTTAGCGGAGAGCAGCCCGGCCTCGTCAATCACCCAGATTTCTCGCTGTTCAGGCGCTGGATCGGGATCATGTAGCAGGCTAGCTACGGTATCGGTCGGCAGTCCGGCTTCTTTGCCCAGCACGTTGGCCGCTTCGGCGCTGGGGGCAAACCCTCGCACTGAAAAGCCCTGGGCTTCAGCTGATTGTTTGAAGGCCTGCAACACAAAGGTCTTGCCGCTGCCCGGTAGGCCCTGCCAGGCCAACATCTGATCAGGACTGGTCAGGGCCAGGGTGAGGGCTCGCTGCTGACCGGCGCTCAGGGTCGGACACTGATGCAGCTGATTCTGGAGTTCGGCCTCACTCAGAATCGGTGCCCACTGGTGCTGGCCCTGGTGCATGAGCCCAATGGTGTCGCGCTCTCGATGCAGCGCGGCGGTGGTGGTGCATTTGTCTTTGACCACGTCCACGGGCAGCAGCTCGCCCTGGGCCGTGAGCGCCTGGTGCAAGATCGCAAAGGGCATTTCACCCAGGGCATGTTCTAGGGCAAAGCGCTCTACCTTCCCCCGGCGAAAGACTGACTCTCGCTCTGAGGCATGGGCGGTGCCCACGCGGGCCATCTGGTCGGCCTGATAGTGGGCGGCAGTGGAGAGATCTCGCTCCTGTTGGGGCACCTCGGGCAGGGTGAGACTCTGGTCGCTAATCTGCTGCTGCCAGGCCGCTAGCAGCACCTCGCGGGGCACCGCCTGTTTGCGTTTTCGGGTGCGCAGGGTCGCCTGCTTTTTCTGGCTGGCATGAAGCGGACTGCCCTTCGTTTCGTCCAGGTTTTGTTGCCACTGCTGGAGATACTTTTCAATTTGGCGGGTGCGAGTTGAGAAGGTGCCGAGCAACGTTTGGCTGTAGTCATGCAGCTCAAATTGTCCTTTGCCCTGGGGGTCGATATCGTAGCCGCACTGCCGCAGTTGGTAAGCTAACTCGTTCTGATAAATCTCTCCTAGCAGGATCTGATTGGCCACAATTTCTTCATTACTGAGGCTGCGCCAGGCTCCGTCGTCTGGCAGCTGGGTAGTGTTCATCACGACGCAATGGCTGTGCAGTTGCGGGTCGAGTTCACGGCTACTGTCGTGTTGAAAAACCGCCGCGACTATGTTGCTGGTCACCACCCGCTGCCGTCCTTCGGGGGTGCTGATTCGGGTCTGGGCAAAGCGCTTTTGCAAGACCTCTAGGGCCACATCAACAGCGTGGTTATGGGCGGCGATCACTCGCGGATCGCCTTGCACCAGCCCGGCAATGGAAACGCTCTTGGGGGCTGAGAAGGTGTAGTCGGTGGCCGCTCGATGACGGGTGGGATCGATGGCGCGGGCGTGGAGGCAGTCGCCGTTTGGGGCGGTGCCATGGAGCAGGGATTTGAAGTCCTCGGGATTGACTTTGCCCTGGAGTCCGAGGGTGTTTGCGCCCTGGCCATACCACCGAGCGGTTGAGTGGCCCGCGTCGGAGCCTTCGGTGTAATAGTCGTCTTTTTCGTAGTAGGTTTCCGCCTGGGCAGCGGAGACCGAGCACATCGATAGCATGGAGCGTCTAATCGCTAAACCAATGGGTTGGATAGTAGCCTTCGAATATCTCCCCCATATTGCAAATCGATTGTTTCGGGTAAAGAATTGTTAGGCCGTCCCTGCTCCAAAGCATGGGGGCTGCAATCGCTAAACCGATTGCCCTGTGGGGTTTAGGAGGGTTTTGCCCCGCCAGGGATGGCGTAGTGTCTGTACGGTTCGGAAGCGTAGCCCTCTTAGGGCGTAGCTACCCCCGCTGATAGGGCCGCTGTGCCATCTAACGCTCGGTGTCGCCTCATAACGCCCAAGAATGTCGAGACAGAGAGTCCTGGCGGGGAAAAGCGGTCAATGGCGGTCAATGGCGGTAAGTGGCGTCACAGAGCTAGTTCACCCGCGATTCACCCGTCTAGTTCACTTTCGATTCACCTGTCCAGTTCACCCGCGATTCACCTGTCTAGTTCACTTTCGATTCACCTGTCTAGTTCACTTTCGATTCACCTGTCCAGTTCACCCGCGATTCACCTGTCCAGTTCACCCGCGATTCACCTGTCTAGTTCACTTTCGATTCACCTGTCCAGTTCACCCTCTCGATTCACTCTGGGTTCACCCTCTCGATTCACTCTGGGTTCACCCTCTCGATTCACTCTGGGTTCACCCTCTCGATTCACTCTGGGTTCACCTTCTCGATTCACTCTGGGTTCACCTTCTCGATTCACTCTGAGTAGACTTTCCCGATCAACTCTGAGTAGACTTCTTTGATCGACCTGAGTAGACTTTCCCAATCAACTTTCAGTAGACTTTCCCGATCAACTCTCAGTAGACCGTTCAGTTAACTCTCAGTTGACTGTTCAGTTGACTGTTCAGTCGACTCTCAGTTGACCGTTCAGTTAACTCTCAGTAGACCGTTCAGTTAACTCTCAGTAGACCGTTCAGTTGACCATTCAGTTGACTCTCAGTAGACCTTTTTAGTTGACTCTCAGTAGACCGTTCAGTTGACCTTTCAGTCGACTCTCAGTTGACTTCCAGTAGACCGTTCAGTTGACCTTTCAGTCGACTCTCAGTTGACGGTTCAGTTGACTCTCAGTAGACCTTTTCAGTTGACTCCCAGTAGACCTTTCAGTTCACCCGCCTGGAACTGTCTTTTACGATTTTCTGGCTAGCCCTGCCTCTAGCGATCGACTCAGCGTAGCTCTGCTCACCACAATCGTGGCAGCTGCAGGGGAAATCCCAACTCAGGCTGAGGCCAAAATTCAGCCTCTTGGCATTCTCAAAAAGAGGGCCTAATTCTCAACAAGCCCTACTGGTTTTGCCCCAAACCGCCGAAACCCTTGCTATGCGGATAAACTAGACTTGCTGAAATTACAAAAAGAGCAAGTCAAGTTTTACAGGGCTAGTTTGGATCCAATTCTGAGGTGAGCCGGTGCCGAAGCGCGATCGCCACGACCAGGCAGAAATTTGGACGGCGGATCAGTTTGGGCAGGTGATGGGGGAGCTGAGCCCTAAAATGCGATCGCTGTTTTCGATCTGCTACTACACGGGCTGCCGGGTGAGCGAGGCGCGGCAGCTGCGGGCGGAGGATGTGGTGGGGGAGACAATCGTGCTGCGCAAGGCGACGACGAAGACGAAGCGGACGCGGGCGGTGCCGATTCATCCCAAGCTCAAGGCTGTTCTGGGGGAGACGGGGTTACCGACCAGCGGGTATCTGTTTCCAGGGCGCAGTGGCGAGGGGCCGATTACGCGGCAGGCTTGTGATTTGGCGCTCAGGAAGGCGTGCGGCCGTCTAGGTCTGCGCGGGTATAGCACCCACAGCAACCGGCGCACCTGGGCCACGCGGTTGGATAAGGCGGGGGTCAGGCTGAAGGCGATCCAAGACCTGGGCGGGTGGTCGTCGATGGCGGCGCTCCAGCGATACCTCGATGTGTCGGAGGAGGAGAAGGTGGAGGCGATCGCGCAGCTCTAATCACTGGCTGTTTAATCAATAGATTGAGTACTTCATGAAGCTGGGACAGCTTAAGCCGCTCTGGGCAATACTAAGATGCTCCCCCCATGTTCCAGCGACTCCATGCCCCCAGTCCCTACTTATGACGAGCTTATGCTGCCCCTGCTTCAGCTCGCCAGCCAGGACAGCGAAGAACACCCTATCCGAGAATTGAGAGAGCAGTTGGCCCAACAGATTGGACTTACTCCCGAAGAACGGGCTTTAAAGCTCCCCAGCGGTCGCCAATCAATTTTTGATAATCGGGTTGGCTGGGCCTGTACTCATCTCCGTAAGGCCCTGTTGCTAGAAAGCCCCCGCCGTGGGTACATCCGCATTTCCCCAAGGGGGCAAGACGTTCTGACTGAGCAGCCATCTGCTATCAACGACATATATTTGCAGCGGTTTGAGGAATACCGCCAGTTCAAAGAGCGCACCATCCCCGATGAACGAGATCGGCAGAATACAGTTGAAACAGCTAAGACTCAGCAGACGACTCCCGATGAGATGATCCGGGATGCCTATTCAATTCTGGAAGCCAGCTTACGGGATGACCTGCTGGACAAAATTAAGCAGATAGACCCTGGCGCTTTTGAATGGCTAGTTCTGCGATTGCTTCATGCTATGGGCTATGGAGGTAGCATCAAAGATGTTGAGGGAGTTCCCACCGGTCCAGATGGCGGCATTGATGGCCTAATTAAAGAAGATAAGCTAGGTCTTGATGCCATCTACATTCAGGCCAAGCGATGGGACCAGGACAAGTCGGTTGGGCGAGAGAAGATCCAAGCTTTCCAAGGTGCCCTAGCCGGTGTCGGAGCGAGGAAAGGGGTATTCATGACCACCTCCAGCTTCACCCAGCAGGCCCGCACCTACGTTGAGCGACTACGAGATAGCAAGATTGTGCTGATTGATGGTCAGCAGTTGGCTCAGCTCATGATTGAGCATGATGTGGGGGTCAGTATTCATGAGACGTTCCACCTCAAGCGAATTGACGAAGATTTCTTTACTGAGGCGTAGGCGATCGCCCCACCCCTACCCTACAGATCGCTCATCAGCCCCTAAACCCTTGCCTAGAGTGCTCTTAGCGGCAGTCAAAATCTTCAACACCAGCAGGGCAAACTGCCGTCCAGCCTCCTCGTTATCCAGCACTTCTAGCGAGAGCTTTTCGTGGTCAGTCATGGCGTCGAGCACCGTATCGACTACCCGTTTGGGAAACAGACCGTGCATCACCTGCTCAGCAGTGTGGTTATTGACCTGGGCCATCACGTCATCCTGGCGGCTGATGCGCTGGGCAATGGTGTTGAGGAACTGTAGCTGGTCGTCGTCGCCGACCTCTGCCCCAAATAGGTCGTTCAATGCCTGAATGATTTCCGAGAGGCGCTGTTTCTCGGGGTCGTGAGCTTTGCCGGTGCCGATCGCACTCCCCGGCTTCAGCAGATAATCTCCTTCATCTTCGGCCAGCCGCAGCTGCTGCTCAGCCCGCTTGGTGAGGCGATAGTGGGTCAGCTCCAGTTCTGAGATATCCACATCTTCTTGCTCCAGGCGATCACGCCGCAGCAGGGGGTGCAGATGCTTGGCATAGACGCAGAGCTGCTCTAGCTCTGCGTCTTCGTAATCGACGATCTGCGACAGAAACTCGTAGAGCCGCACAAAGCTCTGGAGGTTTTTCTTGAACAGATCGAGCTGGTCGATCTGTTCGCCTGCCGCTTTTAGCTCATGCTCGGCTTGTTTAAGGTTAGTGCTGTTGCCATGGGCGGCGTGTTTCTGCTCTAGGGCTTGGCGGCGGGCGGCTTCGGCGGCGGTGTAGCGCTGCTTAAAGCGGTCTACGGCGGGCTGGCAATAGTATTTGAGGTTGGCGTTGGCGGCCTTGGGGTTAAAGAAGGCCAGGGCAAAGGCTTCCACCTCCTGCCAGTGGTAAATGCCTTCCTCATCGAGTTTGCCTTGCAGGTCGTAGATGATCTGCGGGTCAGAGACATCGGCCAGTTCGGCCTTGGTGTAGTAGGGCAAAAAGGCCTCAAGGATGTCTTGGGCCTCGTTGAAGAAGTCGAGGATGAAGGTGGCTTTGCCAGGAAAGGGGCGGTTGAGCCGCGACAGGGTTTGCACGCAGTCGACGCCGTGCAGTTTTTTATCGACATACATGGCGCAGAGCTTGGGCTGATCGAAACCGGTCTGGTATTTGTTGGCGACGATCATGATGTTGAAGTCGGCGGTGTCGAAGGCTTTGGCCAGGTCGCGCCCGTTCAGCCCGGCATTGAGCAGGCTGCTGGTTTCGGTGACTTCTTCGGGGATGACATCATCGGGGGGCACGCTGCCCGAAAAGGCCACCAGGGGATGCACATCGGTATAGCCTTTCTCTTTGACGTAGGCTTTGAGCGCCAGCTGGTAACGCACCGCCTCTTGACGGCTGCTGGTGACCACCATGGCCTTAGCCTGCCCATTGAGCAGGTGGCGCACATGCTCTCGGAAGTGCTCGACTATCACCTCGACTTTTTGGCTGATGTTGTAGGGGTGCAGCCGCACCCAGCGGGCCAGCTTGGTGCGGGCTTTTTTAGAATCAACTTCTTCGTCGTCGCCGTTGGGATGGGCGATCTTCCAGGCAGTGGCGTAGGTGGTGTAGTTCAGCAGCACATCGAGAATGAAGTTCTCCTCAATCGCCTGGCGCATGGAGTAGAGGTGGAAGGGTGCGGGTTTGTTGTCGGCGCTGGCGGGCTGCTGGGGGTTGGGAGGACGGCCAAACAGCTCTAGGGTTTTGGCTTTTGGGGTGGCGGTAAAGGCGTAGTAGCTGATGCGGTCGTTGGGGCGGCGGGCCTGCACGGCGGCGGCGAGCAGTTCCTCGGCGCTGATGTCTTCCTGGTCGGGCTGATCACTGCCCAGGATGGCTTTGAGCTTGCTGGCGGCGGAGCCGGTCTGGGAAGAGTGGGCTTCGTCGGCGATCACCGCGTAGCGACCACTGGCCAGTGCGGGGTATTTATCCAGCGCGTCGAACAGGGCCGGGAAGGTTTGAATGGTGACGATGATGATGCGGGTTTGGGCGGCCAGCGCCTCGGCCAGCTGCTCTGACTTGCTCTGGCTGGTACCGTCGCGGGTAATGCGCACGACGACCCCCTGGGCGTGCTCAAACTGGTAGATGGTGTTTTGCAGCTGGCTGTCGAGCACGGTGCGATCAGTGACGACGATGACGGAGCTAAATAGTTTGTTGCCGGTGTCGTCATACATGGCCGCGAGCTGGTGGGCGGCCCAAGCGATGGAGTTGGATTTGCCCGACCCGGCGCTGTGCTGAACCAGATACCGCTGGCCAGCCCCTTCCCGATGGGTGGCCTCGATCAGCTGGTTCACCACCTGCCACTGGTGGTAGCGGGGGAAGATCAGTGTCTCCTTGGTAGTGCGGGTGCCGTCGAAGTGTTCGATGGTCTTCTGCTCCAGGTGCAGAAAGCGGCCCAGCACCTTGAGCCAGGCATCGGGCTGAAACAGCTGCTCCCACAGGTAGCCGGTGGCGTAGGAGTTTTCGTCGGCGGGGGGTGGGTTACCAGCGCCGCCCTCATCACTGCCCCGGTTGAAGGGCAAAAAGAAGGTGTCTTTGCCCGCTAGTTTGGTGGTCATGGCCACGTCTTGCTGGCTAACGGCGAAGTGGACCAGGGCACCGCGTTTGAAGGTCAGCAGGGGTTCGGCTTTGCGGGTGAGGGGGTCTTTGGTGGGTCGGTCGTGGCAATACTGCCGTTTGGCGTTTTCGATAGATTGTTTGAACTCGCTTTTGAGTTCGAGGGTGGCGGTGGGGATGCCGTTAACGAATAGCACCAGGTCAAGGCGGGGGTTATATTCGCCTTTGCGGGCGTGGGGGGAATAGGAGACTTCGGGCACGACGCGCAAGCGGTTGGCTTGGTAGCGGGCCTGGGTATCGGGGTTCATGCCGTGGTCGGGCTTGAAGCTGCACAGCTCGACTTTGACGCCGGGGAGTTTGAAGCCATGGCGCAGCACGTCGAGGGTGCCGGTTTTCTCCAGGGCGCGGACAGTTTGCTGAATTAGTACGCTGGCGGGGTCACTGGGATTGCTTTTGCAGAGTTTTTGCCAGCGATCTGGCCAGGCGGTTTGAAAGTAGGCCAGCAGGTCTTCGGTGTAGAGGGCGG
>NZ_JAYFES010000027.1:0-390 GCF_055795045.1 Pseudanabaena sp. PCC 9330
AATTGACCTTCTCCCTCTGGATTAGCTCATAGGATCTGAGCTTTCCCGAGCAAAGAAGGTCGCGGCTTTTTTTAAGAAATCGCGCTCCATCCGCACCCGTTTTAGGTCTCGACGCAGCGCAGTTAATTCTTGACGTTCAGCAGAGGTCAATGAACCTTCGCTGTCACCGGAACGATCAATTCGAGCTTGCTTAACCCACTTGCGTAGCGCACTCTCGGTCAACCCCATCTCTTGAGCCACCTGGCTGACCGGTTTACCCGATTGGCCCACAATGCGAACAGCTTCTGCTTTTTGCTCGTCTGTAAATATCCTTCGCGGTTTTTGGGTCATCTGAACATTCTCCTTCGTTATCGACTCTTCGGGAATGTCCTCTTTTTCGAGGCAAGGTCA
>NZ_JAYFES010000028.1:0-17649 GCF_055795045.1 Pseudanabaena sp. PCC 9330
ACGCTGGCTCCCCACTTCTTCCTCCAATCCCTGAAACTACCGTACCACAAGCTTTTTAGCAGCTTTCAGCCAACTTTTGTCAGTCAACCAGGCCTAGATATTAGTTGGACTTATCACCCTGAGTCCGAAAGAGCCGTTTATGTGTCGCTCCTGCGGAATATGAAGAAAGCGTGACATTTCCCTCGAAAATCAAGCCCACAGATTTATTTAAGTTCAATATACGACTCCTAAATAACTAAAAAATATCAAATTATGCTGGTTTTCTTTATACATGGTGTTGCGACTAGAGATATCAAGTATTCTAATCCACTGATTGAGGGCATTAAGAAAGAATTCATTCAGGCAGATCAAAAATTACCATATTTCTACAGTAGCTTTTGGGGTCATGTCTTCAATGATTTCAATAAGATCTGGAATCAGATTGACAAAGATTTGAACAAACTTGAAAAGAGAAGTCCCAGTACTAACGCAAAGGATGCCTTTCGCTACAGGCAGTTTAGGGAGGGTCTAATTTCAGAGTTTGCAGGTGACATGTTCACCTATATGAATGAGAAGCAAGGTCGTGAGGTAAGGCAACTTATTGCAGATCAACTACGCAAATTTATAGAAAAACATCCAGAAGAAGAGGAAATTCACATTGTTTCTCATTCCTTGGGGACAGTCATTTTATGGGATATCCTGTTCTCAGACAAATTTCAGGAGGACGATCCAGCCCATGTGATTCGAAGCCTAATTTCGGAGACAAAAAGTGGCGTTAAGCCCGAGAGAGCATCTCTCTCAAGCATTACAACTATGGGTTCCCCCATTCTGTTTTTCAATGCCATGCTTGGTATTAATGCACAAGATGTCGAACGTAAAATCCAAGGCTATACTTCGAGAGAAATTAGTTGGATAAACATTATCCATGCTTCTGATGTCATTGCATACCCATTAGGTACAAGCTTAAGCATAGACGATGATAGCCAACTCATCTTCCGTGATCAATTTATAGAAAAAGATGCCAACTTGCTAGAAGCAGCAGCACGTAAGATTGGTCAGCAAGAGGTTGCCCTCATTACAAGTACAGTTGATGCCCACAATAGTTACTGGAAGCTGTTTGAGGTTGCGCAATCTGTATCCAATCAAATTATTAGTCAAATTAAATTGTCTGAAAGGGTGATCACCTTGCTTGAAAAGGTTCCTGGAATGTCTCGTCCTGGTGTAAAGCTTCACTCAAAGGAGGATGTTATTGAGTCATTCGATTTCCGTGATAATAGCGGACGACTTAGGCTGATCAAGAATTTCGCTAACGTGCATCATGTTTACATTTACAGTCCTCAATTCAGATGTATTTTTTCTGGATTTGTAAATTGGATTCACACGGATGCTTTGCTGGAAGAAGTCGAATACATAAAATGGGAGTTTGGGAGGTCTAAGAACCTCAAATTAAAACGCAAATCAGGTCAATAGAATTTAAATGCCAACACAATACGTCGGCTTTTGTCATTGCTAGACACAAATAACCATCTGATTACTATCCAGCCCTGGGAGCAATGTACTGTCTGATGCAATCGCCACGTCAAGTATCTCTACATTCAGCAGAGGAAGCTCAAATCCTCACGATTCCCCACGAGTTCACGCTGCCGGGTACCGAGGTATTACTGCGCAAAGAGGGCGATCGCCTCATTGTCGAGCCGATCAAGCCCTTATCCTTATTGGCACTCCTTGCCACCCTAGAAGGGATACCCGACAATTTCTCAGAAATTGACGAGCGGCTCATTCCTCTGGATGACATTACGTTTTAGCCCTGTAGGTTGGGTTGAGGTCACAAAACCCAACGCTAGCAATGGTTTCGTTGGGTTACGCTATCGCTAAACCAACCTACGACAGAATCAAGGCTCTAAGAGCTTTGTCAGTCAAGCAGCCCTGCTCTCCAATTAGAAAATTAGCTTGCATAAAAAAGAGCTGTTTGACTCAATTGATCAAACAGCTCTTCCGAACATCAACCGATTTCTACCCAGTTGTCGCGAAGCGAATCTTCAGATAGTCGTCTTCCATCTTGGCTCCCGAGGGTTGCAGTGCCGCCAGGGCCTGGGGCAGCACCAGATTGCGGCGATGGTTGCCGATGCGCACATTGAGCTCATCCGCCGACTTGCTCAGCTCGATTTGATCTTTAGGAATACCGGGCAAGTATAGCTCCAGGCTGTAGTTGCCTTCTTCTTGCACCACGCGCAGGGTGGTCTCTTTGTAGTAGACCTGGCTGGGATCTTCGTCGGCGTAGAGGGTTTCTTTCAGCCGCTGAAGCGATTCTAGACCGCAGAGTTCTTCGGCAAACAGGGGCACCTCCTTCACTGGCAGGGGGTGAAAGTTCTCGTGAATTTCGTGCTTGTACTGCTGCTGCTTTTCTTTCATCCGCTGAAAGAAGGGGTCTTGCACCTCGTCGGGAATGATGCGGTTGGCGATCACCAGGTCAGTGCCGACGTTGTAGAGGCTGAGGTAGGCGTGGGCGCGCAGCGATTCTTTGATCACCATTTTTTCGGGGTTGGTGACCAGCCGCACAGAAGTAGTGCCCGCGTCGGTGAGCACTTTCTCTAGTTCGATCAGCTGCTCGTAAAACTCGTAGGGGGCATCCATCACCTCTTTGGTGGGCAGGTTAAAACCCGCCACCGGGCGAAAGAAGGGCTGCACCAGGGGCCGCAGTGCCTCAGACACGGCCTGGAAAGGCTTGTAGAGTTTGCGCATGTACCAGCCCGCCACCTCGGGCAGACTGAGCAGCCGCAGGGCGGTGCCGGTGGGGGCTGAGTCGATGATCAGCACGTCGTACTCGCCTTCGTCGTGGTGGCGCTTCATGCGCACCAGGCTAAAGATCTCATCCATGCCGGGGAGAATGGCCAGCTCTTCGGCCTCGATGCCTTCCAGGCCACGGGCTTGCAGCACGTCGGTGATGTAGCGCTTCACCGCGCCCCAGTTGCCTTCGAGCTCCATCAGGGCGTCGAGTTCTGCGCCCCAGAGGTTGGGCTGCACGAGGCGAGGGTCGTGGCCCAGCTCCATGTCAAAGCTATCGGCCAGGGAGTGGGCCGGGTCGGTGCTCAGCACCAGGGTTTTGTAGCCCAGTTCGGCACAGCGCAAGCCTGTGGCAGCGGCGACTGAGGTTTTGCCGACGCCGCCTTTGCCGGTCATTAACAATACCCGCATGTGGGTGTCCTCGTTTTCCTTATGGTTCCCTATTTCTCTAATCTATAGGGTTTTTAGGGTTTGCGCAGGGCGGGGCGGGGGGCATTTGGCCCGTGATCCCCAAGATTGCTTTATTTTTCTATGCCCAAGGGTTTTAACCGGGGAGCATTGGCTACCGGGGAGTCGATGGGGGATAGGGAGGGTGGAGAGGAGGGATTACGGTAAACCCGCTCATGGGTTGTGAGCACCGTAAACAGGGCGCTTTGGGCTTCGGTAAACCCGCTGGTCTGGGGGCGTTTTCCCCTCTGGGGAGGTGGCGGCGGCTGCCCCACAATCAGGAATGTGAGCGATCGCAGAGACAGTAACTCCTAGCACCGCGCCAATTCCCACCCTCTAAGGACATTGCCCGATGAAAACGGAAACCCCTATGCCAGCGGCCTACAGCACCTTTGTGGAGCAGGTCAACAATGCCCAGGTACAGCGGGTGACGCTGCGGGGCGATTCTCGTCGAGACGGCAAAGCCGAACGCATCGACTATTCCCTCAAGCCCCAGTTTGGTTCCCGTCGCTATACCACCCAGGCGATCGGCTCCACCGATGAGGTGGTGAGTAAGCTCAAGGGGCAGGGAGTGCAGGTGGCGATCGCCCCTGAGCCCCTACCCCCCGCCAGCATTGCCGGGCTGATTATCTCGTCGGGTATGTTGGTAGGGGCGCTGGCGCTGGCGGCAAAATTTAGCAGCGCGGGCGGCGGCGTGGGCACCGCTGTGGGCATGGGCAAGAGCAAAGCCCGCAGCTACGGCAAGAGCAAAACCGGCGTCACCTTTGCCGATGTGGCCGGGGTCGATGAGGCCAAGCAAGAGCTGCAAGAGGTGGTAGATTTTCTCGCCAACGGCGACAAGTACCGCCAGCTGGGGGCCAAAATTCCTAAGGGGGTGCTGCTGGTGGGGCCTCCGGGTACTGGGAAAACTCTGCTGGCCAAGGCGATCGCAGGCGAAGCGGGCGTTCCTTTCCTCAGCATGGCGGGGTCTGAGTTCGTAGAAATGTTTGTGGGCGTGGGCGCTTCCCGCGTGCGCGACCTGTTCAACAAAGCCAAGCGCCAGGCTCCCTGCATCGTCTTCATTGACGAACTGGATGCGGTGGGCAAAACTCGCGGCGGCAACCCCACGGGCGGCAACGACGAGCGCGAGCAAACCCTGAACCAGCTGCTGACCGAGATGGATGGCTTTGACGGCAACGACGGCGTGATTGTGATTGCCGCCACCAACCGGCCCGAGACCCTGGATCCGGCTCTGCGCCGTCCCGGTCGCTTTGACCGCCAGGTGCTGGTCGATCGCCCCGACAAGAGCGGCAGGTTAGCAATTTTGCAGGTGCATGGCCGGGGCATAGCCCTAGGTGAAGAGGTGAATCTGGAGGACATTGCCGCCCAAACCGCTGGCTTTGCCGGGGCCGACCTGGCCAACCTGGTCAATGAAGCGGCCTTGATGGCGGCCCGCCAAAACCGGCAGGCGGTGCTGATGGCCGACTTTATGGAAGCTATTGAGCGGGTGATTGCGGGGCTAGAGAAGCGATCGCGCGTGCTGACCACCACCGAGCGGCAGACCGTGGCCTACCACGAAGTCGGCCATGCCCTGGTGGGAGCGCTGATGCCCGGCAGCAACCGAGTGACCAAAATTTCTATTGTGCCTCGGGGGCTGGGGGCGCTGGGCTACACGCTCCAGATGCCGGAGCATGACCGCTACCTGATGCTCGAAGACGAGCTGCGGGGCCAGCTAGCCACCCTGCTGGGGGGGCGTGCCGCTGAAGAAATTGCCTTTGGCAAGGTCTCGACCGGGGCCAGTGACGACATTCAAAAGGCCACCGACCTGGCGGAGAAAGCCATTACCGAGTACGGCATGAGCACGAGCCTAGGCCCCGTAGCCTTTGCTAGAGCCTCAGCCCAGTTTCTCGACGGCGGCAGCGAGCGCCGATCCACCAGCCCCGGAGTCGCCGCTGAGATCGATAGTCAGGTCAACCAGCTGCTGACGGGCGCTCGTACCGTGGCGATGGAAATCCTGCGGTTAAATCGGGGGCTGATGGAGACAGCCACCCAGATTTTGCTGGAGACCGAGGTGCTAGAGGGCGATCGGCTGACGGCGCTGCTGGGGCAGGCCCAGGCTCCGGCAGCGCTGGAGCGCTGGCTGGCACAGGGGTACAGCGTCGTGTAGCGGCAACCTCATCCCCTCCTTGCCGGGGTAGGGGTGGGTCAATTCTCTGGCCTGAACCCACCCCGCCCTTCGGGCACCCCTCCCAAGAGGGGATGGCCGAACCTGGGGGCTTGCATCCAGGACTTCACCGCAGATCCCATCGTTCTATCGTGGGTAGCCAGTGCTACTGGTGTTCCCGCAGAAGACCCCTGGGATCTTGAGGCGGGATCTTTGCTGTGCCTAGTCGGGTAGTTTGTACTGGCTGACGATGCGTTTGGCAAACTCGGGCACGTGGGCGGCGAGCTTTTGGGGATAGTTGCGCTTGACGTACAAATAGTTGCGGGTGAAGTGGGAGTCGATGGAGAAGCGGGCGTACTCTAGCCCCTTGGGGCCGATGCGCTCGATCACCACGCCCATCAGTTTGGCCGCCCACATGGGCAGAGTCACGGCCTTGTCGTAGGCGGGAATGCTCTGCTGCACGGCGGCTTTGCGATCGCCCACCGACATCACCGGCTGGGTATCGAGCTGATCGATCACCGTGTCGAGCATGGCCTGGCCGCGATCGTTGCGCACCACAATCCACTGCCAGCCAAAGGGGGCACCCATGTAGCCCACCACCAGGTCAGCTAACCCATTCACATAGTCAAAGCAGCTCATGCAGGAAGGGGCGAATACGTCCTTGAGCTGGTTGGTCTTGAGACCAAAGAAGGGCACCGTTTCGGTGGAGCCATCTTCGTGCTTGAAGTGGACGCGAAAATCTTGCATGAACTCGTAGTGAACCACGGTATCGGGCGATCGGCTGGTGGTTTCGAGAAATTTTTGCAGCCCGGCGCGGCTGACGTTATCGACACAGGGAGTGCCCAGCACGTAGAGCTGCTCTAGGCCCAGCTGTTTTTCGACCGCCCGCAGGGCCTGAATCTGGCAGCCAACGCCGATCACTAAGAGGCGCTTCATGCCCGATCGCTCTACCTGCTCTAGCACTGACAGGTTGGGCGATAGGGTGGGCTTGTTGACCCGCGCCGCCAGAATTTCTTCGGGAGTGGTAGCCAGGACGGGCTGGGGCTGGAAGCGATCGGCGTCGGTATTTTGCACGCACACCACCCCTTCCACCAGCCCCTTAGTCAGCATCTCAATGGCAATGGTGCTGACGATCCCCGTCCACTGCGCTCCCTCAATGGGCTGCTGCTTGCGGGCGGCCATCATGTCTTGGTGAACGCCAAAATAGATGTCATCTTCAGCGTCAAGATCGCGGCTGCGCCCGTGGGTCTGGGTCTCTAGAGGCTCAAACTGCTGGTTGAGAAAGGCGCAGGCTTCTTTGACGTAGTGGATGTAGTAGGTGTCGCAAAAGCCGCACTCACTGCAAAGTTCTTTGGCAGGGCGGGTGGCCCCAGGGCGCAGGGCTTTGGCTTTCTTATGGGCAGGCGTGTGGGGAGGCTGGGCCAGGGTCATAGGATGGGCGGGCAGGGGTGACAACGACTGTCTTTCACCATACCGCACGGGTTTGGGGCAACTGGAGCGATCGCGCCAAATATTACGAAACATATCGGCAGGCCTGGGCATGCCCACCGGTTTGAGCCGCGATCGCCCCGAGGGCGTGCCATCAATTACAACAATTACCACCAAACCCTTGTGGGATCAGCCCTGCCACGCCCGCCCCAGACCACAGACTAGGGGCTGTAACCTTTGGTTCATACGCGACTAATTGATGACAGCCCCTAGGGCAGACGGCACTCCGGCCTTAAATCGCCCTAAAATTGCCCTAAAGCTAGGCTAAATCTTTCCTTTCTAGGGGAATGGCTGGGATCTGGCGGCGATTGCCCGGCAGCTTGCGGTGGCCAAATCCATATAAAGCCCCCACATTCCCATCGGGTAGGGTGCCCCAGCACCGCCCGATTGCGGGTTAAATGGAATAAGGCATCAGCAAAAACTATATCCAGCCCCAAGCCGATCCTGTGCAGTCGGCGCAGTCGGCAAACCTCAGGGTTTGAGCTTGGAGATTAGTCAATGCGGCCACGCAAACAGGTTTACCGCTGTGATGATCTGCTGCCTTAACCCCCACTGTACCCAGCCCAACCACGCTACCCTGGCAGCGGTATGCCCCACCTGCGGCAGCCCCCTAGAGAAACGGCTGCGGGGTCGCTACCGCCCGCTCAAGCTGATTGGCCGGGGCGGCTTTGGGCGCACCTACTTCGCTCTAGATGTCGATCGCCTCAACAGCCGCTGCGTAATCAAGCAGTTTGCCCCCCAGACCCAGGGCACCAAATCATTTCTCAAGGCGGTGCAGCTGTTTGAGCAAGAGGCCGTGCGGCTCCATGAGCTGGGCGAGCACCCGCAGATTCCTACCCTGCTGGCCTATTTTGAGCAAAACAAATATCTCTACCTGGTGCAGCAGATGGTGCAGGGGCGCACCCTATACCAGGAGATTGCCGCCCAGGCCGCCTACAGTGAGGGCAGCATTCGCCAACTGCTCGAAGATCTGCTGCCGGTGCTCCAGTTTATCCACGACCAAGGCGTCATTCACCGCGACATTACCCCTTCTAACATCATTCGTCGCAAGGCTGACCAAAAGCCGGTGCTGATCGACTTTGGGGTGGCCAAACAGTTTAGCGAGGCGATTCGCTACGAGCAAGGCACCCGCATTGGCACTGAGGGCTACGCCCCCATTGAGCAACTCCGCAGTGGTCAGGCCTACCCCTCTAGCGACCTGTATAGCCTGGGGGCCACCTGCCTGCACCTGCTCACTGGCCGCAAACCCGAAGATCTCTACAGCCCCCAGGAAGGTCGCTGGCTGTGGCAAGAGCACCTAGCGAGTCAGGGCCGCACCCTGCACCCAGGCCTGGCCAACTTGCTAAATGACCTCACCCAAGACTTGGTTAGCGATCGTTACCAAACTGCCCAAGATGCTCTGAGCGATCTACAACGGCTACCTAAGTTAGAAGGAGCGGTACCCGGCTGGGTCTCTAGCCAGGCGGAGCAGAGTCTATTTGTTGGGCTCACCCAACCACCCCTCAGCGGGCCAAAAAAAGGTGCTGGCATGGCGATGCCCACCACCGCCCTACCCCGAGAGATAGAACCACCGACCTCTGGTCAACCATCCCCGCCCCAGCTAGAGTCTCAATCAGCGCCGACCCAACCTCGCTCAGGTCAGGCTGCCCGCGCTCGTCAGTCTCGTCAGCCGCTTCCCCCTGGGCCAATTGGGCTGCCCTCGACGGGGGCAGCGGTCTCAGGGGGCGATCGGGCAGCGGCAGTTGCTTCTGGGTCTCCTAGGTCAAGACCCGCGACAGGAAGCCGTGGCTGGCAACCCCTGAGAACCTTGACTGGTCACCAGTCCTGGGTTACCGCTGTGGCCTTTAACCCGCAGCAGCCCATTCTCGCTAGCGGTGGCCTAGACGATACCCTGCGCCTGTGGAACTGGCAAACCGGGGATCTGTTGCACTCGTTCAAGGGCCATGCCCGGGGGGTCAATGCTGTCGCCTTTGATCGCCGGGGGCAGCTGCTGGTGAGCTGTGGAGACGACGCCACCATCAAAGTGTGGCACCTCAGCGATGGCACCCTGCGCCATACCCTCCAGGGCCATCTCCGCGATGTGACGGCGATCGCTTTGGGCAGCAGCGGCAATCTGCTAGCCAGCGCCAGCGAAGACGGCACCCTCAAACTGTGGGATCTCAGCCAGGGCACCCTGCTCAAAACCATTGCCGGGTCGGCGGGTATGCTCAAAACCGTGGCCCTGGCCAATGGCGATCAGCGGCTGATCAGCGGCGGGTTCGACAACACCGTGCGCCTGTGGGATGTGCAAACCGCCAGCACTCTCCAGGTGCTCACGGGGCATACCAACACCGTCAACCAGGTGGCCCTCAGCCCCGACGGCAGCCTGATCGCCAGCGCTAGCAAAGACCGCACCATTCGCCTGTGGGATGTGGCCACCGGCACCCTGCTCCGCACCCTCCAGGGGCACAGTCAAGAGGTGAATACCGTCGCCTTTTTTCCCACTGGACAGCGCCTGGTGAGCGGTGGCAGTGACGGCACCCTGCGCCTGTGGCACCCCCAGAGCGGCGTACTACAAGAGACCCTGTCGGCCCACGTCAACCCCGTACATCAGGCGGCGATCCAGGTCGGCGGCAAGGTGCTCTGTAGTGCCAGCTCTGACAAGAGCCTCAAGCTGTGGCAGTGGATGGGGTGAGGGGGTGGATGGGTGTGCAAGCCAAAATCACCAACCCAAACTCTAAACTTGGCGGAATTGGCTAAATGGGCTTGGAAGTGAGCACTAGCCTCAGCTTGGCGTGAATCAAGTTGAGCTGTGCCATGCCCAGATCGACATCGCCCTCGACCACTACGCCAGTGTCTAGCAGGCGATCGAGCAGCTCTAAAATGGTAGGGCTCTGGTTTTTGGTGCCAGGGTAGTAGTGGCCTTCCCTCGGTAGCAGGGTGCCAATTTCCCCTAGATCAATGTTTAGATCGGCGGGGTCAACGTCGAATATTTCGCACATGCTGACCACCTGCTCCTCCAGCTTTCGCAGGCTATCAGCGGCGCGCTCTAGGTCAGCGTCGCTGAGATCATTCGATTCCATGCGACGAATCACCTGGGCTTCCATGAGCTGGCGCACCAGCTCAATGACGGTGAGCAGCAGGGGCGCTAGGCCCGCATCACTTTTTGTGGTGGGCTGTAGCGCCACACTGGGCAAGGCATCTAGGTCGGTGTGGTCAGTGGTCATAGCCTCAGTCTAGTGCATCTTTCTAGGGGCAAGTCTATAGCCAGCCACTGCTGGGAGAGGCATAACCCCTGGTGGGCGGGGCTAGGGGGTGAGGCTCTGATCGTCGTCTTGGCTGACGGTGTAGCGGTTGCGGCCCTGGGCCTTGGCCTTGTATAGCGCTAGGTCAGCGCGGTGAATCAGCTCACGGGGAGAGTGCTCTTTGATGGTGGGGCGGTGGCACACCAGGCCAAAGCTGAGGGTCAAGACAGGGCTGACTTCAGAGTAAGCATGGGGCAGATTTTGGGCGGCGATCGCCCCCTGCACCTGTTCTACAATCTGTACCGCACCCTCTAGGGTGGTGTCGGGCAGCAGCAGCACAAACTCTTCGCCGCCATAGCGGGCCGCCATGTCGCCAGGTCGGCGCACTACGGCATTGAGCACCTGGGCCACCTGGCGCAGACAGTCATCCCCAGCCAGATGGCCGTAGTTGTCGTTGTAGGGTTTGAAATAGTCAATGTCGCAGAGAATCAGCGCGATCGACTGCTGCTGACGCCGAGCCCGCTGCCACTCTAGATCGAGAGCCTGATCAAAACTGTGGCGATTGGCAATTTGGGTCAGGCCGTCGATGGTGGCCAGCCGTTTGAGTTCGGTGTTGAGCAGCTGTAGCTTTTGGTTGAGCTCTGCCTGGGTGGCCTCAGCCTGTTTGCGATCGGTAATGTCGCGCACGATGATCAATGCTTCGGTGTCATTTAGGGGCACCACCCGCGACTCTTCGTAGTGCAGCTTGCCGTTTAGCTCTAGGGCGTGCTCGTAGCGCTGCCGGGTGCCCGTGGCTAGGGCCAGCCGCACGTAGTGCATCCGTCGGTCGGCTAGGTCTTGCGGAAAGTTGACGTAGACCGACTGGCGCTGGTCAACAGAAATATGCCCGTAGAGGTTAATTTCGCCCCCAGAAATTAGGTTGAGAATGTAGCCATCGCCATTGATCCGCATGAGCAAATCGGGAATGGCCTCTAGGATAATTTGCTGGGTGGCTTGGTGATCTCTCAGCGCCAGCTCAGCTAGTTTGCGATCGCTAATATCCTGTACATAGCCCCACATCGACAGTACGTTGCCGTCGCTGTCGTAGCGCAGATAGTTGAAGTCAGCGCACCAGCGATACTCGCCATCGGCGTGGCGCAGGCGATATTCTTGAGCAAAGTAAGGGGTTTGGGCCGCGATAAAAACCTCCATTTCTTCAGTCACGCGGGCCAAATCGTCGGGATGGATCAACTCCGCTGGCAGAATTTGCCTGGAGGTCAAGATTTCTGGGTCGTACCCGAACTGAGTTTTGACATTGGGGGAGACATACTCCAGCGGCATGCCCTCGGAGAGGCTCCACCTGACCAGCACCATCGGCCCCTCCATGAACAAATCTCGTTCTTCTTGGAGGGTTTGTTCAGCCTGTTTGCGTTCGGCCTCAAGTTTGGCCCGCTCGGTAATGTCTAAGCTGGTGCCGTCAATGCGTATAGGCCGACCGGCATCGTCGCGCACTAGACTGGCCTGGCCCCGCACCCAGCGCATCTCGCCATCGGCTCTAAAGATGCGGTACTCCCGATCGATTTTTTGATCTTGCAGTAGGGCCTGCACATCGGCCATGAGCAGTGGCCGATCGTCGGGATGAATGCAGCTAAACCACAGGTTAGCATCGGCTAAAAACGCTCCTGGACTATGGCCGTAGAGGGCTTCAGCGGCAGCATTGACGTAGATCGTCTCAAGGGTTTCGGGATGTACTGACCAGACAACGCAGTCTAAAGAGTTGAGGATGCTCTCTGTGCGCTGCTGCTGCGATCGCAGTTCGGCCTCGGTCTGCTCTAGTTTCTCAGCGCTGCTGATGACCCACTGCTCTAGCTGGCGAGAGAGGGCGTCGCGTTCGGCCTCGGCCCGCTTGCGATCGGTAATGTCGCGCAAAATCGACAGGTGGTAGTTGGGGTAAACGTGGGCCGTAGCCGAAAATTCCACCGCTTTAACGACCCCATTGAGGAGCACCAGCTGCTGCTCGCCTTGGCCTTGCCCCTGGGTCAAAAAATGCTGCCAGACGCCATCAAAATCTACGCCAGGGTGCAAAAAATCACTGATCCGCCGCCCCACCACGGCCTGCCGGGGTAAGTCAAGGAGCTTACAGGCCGCTGGGTTAGCATCTCGGTAATAGCCATCATTATCGGCAATCAGCATGGCATCTAGAGCTGTTTCAAACAGCTTGATCCACGGCAAGCCCTGAACCACCGCCAGCTTTTTGGCCACGGCCCCAGGGGCGTCTACAGCAGAGTCGCTGGTGGTGGACTCGGCCATAGACGGTTTTGGCGTAAGGGATGGCTCAGGGTCAGCGGGAGAAGGCATGGGGTGCCGAGGAACGAGTGACGCAGGTTTCAAGCAGAGTCAGCCCATGGTCTAAACGGCTCTAAAAGCTGCCTAGAAAATGAGCTGATCCCGGACGTAAATCTATGGTTATCATGCCCCGATCGCTGGGGCAGCGTATAGCCTATCAGTCTTATTTTCAGCCTCTAGGAAGTGAGTAGTGATAGACGCGGGCAACGCCCCTTACCTTTTTAAGCTGAGAGCAGGGTCTTGCCCATCACTCCCCTGAGAAATCACTCCCCTGAAGGGGCAGTTGTTGGTCTAGGGCATGCAGCAGAAGGGTGTAGTCTGCCTCGCTGTTGACGGAGAACCGCTGCCACTGACCATCTGCTTTCAAATCGGCAAAGAGCCCCGCCAAATCGTAGTGAAAATGGAGAAATGCTACCGATTTGAGATAAAACCGCCCTGCCCCCTTCTCGGTGAGGGGCGGCACCCGTCGACGCACTTGATCGAGCAGTGGGGCCAGCTGGGTCAGAGTCTTGCTGTCTGCATGCTTCATTGCGGTCAACCCCTGGGCGAGCTGTTTACTATAGAACCATAGGATTTGCCGTTGCTGCGATCTCTGCCTCTGCTGTGCAAAATCTTCGCCTTCAGGCCTACATCACCCTCAGGTTAACCGCCCACCGGCTGTGGGAGGCCGCCACCACCTGGCCTCAGCTCCACGATTGGCTAGTGGCCGCTGGCCTGACAGCCACCCTGGGGCTAGTGGCAGTGCCGGTGGGGCTACTGAGCCACTTTCTCACCTTTACTCTGGCCGATGTCTCGTGGGTCGATAGCCTGCGGTTGGCAGCTCGGGTGATGGTGGTGCCAGCCCTACTTGAAGAAGGCTTTTGGCGAGTGCTGCTGCTGCCCCACCCGACCGAGATTATGAGCGATCGCAAGCGCTGGCGACTAGGTTTGCCGATATTAGGTCTGTTTGTGGTCATGCACCCGCTCAACGCCATGACCCTCTACCCGACTGGGTTTACTACCTTCACTAACCCCGTGTTTTTGCTGTCGGCGGCTCTGCTGGGGTTGATCTGCACTGCCGCCTACTGGAAGTCGGGTTCTCTGTGGGTCGTGGCCGCCATGCATTGGCTGGTGGTCACGGTGTGGCTGCTGTTTTTGGGTGGCTACAGTGCTCTGCAACTCTAGTATTTCTCAATTTTTATAACGGCTCAGGGGGCGATCTGTAGTTTCACTTGGCGATAGTGAACCCTAAGCCTGGGGAATCTTAAACACCTCCCCACCGTTGCTGTCGGCCCCCGCCGTTATCCGAGTAATGCCCATGAATGACTTCTTTAAAGGCTTTGAGCAACTGCTCGAACTGGCCAAAACCCTCGAAGAAAAGGCCGAAAGCGGCGAGCTAAAAACCAACGTGCAGATCAACGCTCGCAGCCTCAGCAGCATTCCCCGCCAGGGCAACATCCCCGACATCGGCGTCAGCCGCATGAACCGCAACAGCGGAGATAACACCCCCACCAACGATCCCGCCGTCGAAGAAGTCATCATCACCCCACCCCCCACTGGCGACGTCTCACCTCCATCTCCCTCCTCCTCGTCCCCATCCTCCCCCTCCCCCTCATCTCCCCGCCACCCCACCATGGGCGATGTCGGCGGCCTCTCAGCCACCCTGCAAGAGCTGCGCGAACTGGTAGAAATCCCCCTTAAGCGGCCCGACGTGCTGGCCAAGCTAGGCCTAGAGCCCACCCGGGGCGTGCTGCTGGTCGGCCCCCCCGGCACCGGCAAAACCCTGACGGCCCGCTCCCTAGCCGAAGATCTGGGCGTCAACTACATTGCGATCGTCGGCCCCGAGGTAATGGGCAAATACTACGGCGAGGCCGAGCAGCGGCTGCGGGCAATTTTTGAAAAGGCCAAGAAAGCGGCCCCCTGCCTGGTGTTCATCGACGAGATCGACAGCCTCGCCCCCGATCGCAGCAAAGTCGAGGGCGAAGTCGAAAAGCGCCTAGTCGCCACCCTGCTAGGCCTGATGGATGGCTTTGCCCAGACCAAGGGCGTGATTGTGCTCGCCGCCACCAACCGGCCCGACCACATCGACCCCGCTCTGCGCCGCCCCGGTCGCTTCGATCGCGAGGTGCAGTTCCGGGTGCCCGATCGCGCTGGTCGCCTCGAAATTCTCCAGATTCAAACCCGCGATATGCCTCTGGCTGGGGTGAATTTGGATGCGATCGCCGATCTGTCGGTGGGCATGGTGGGGGCCGACCTCAAGGCCCTCTGCCAAAAAGCCGCCTACTTTGCCTTGCGCCGCCAGGTGCCCGATCTAGCTGGCCCTGTACCCGACACCATGACCCTGGTGCAAGACGACTTTTTGCAGGCGATTAAAGCGATCAAGCCCTCGGTGCTGCGATCGGTGGAGGTCGAGTCGCCTGCGATCGCCTGGGACGACATCGGCGGCCTAGAGAGTGTCAAGCAAACCCTACAAGAGTCGGTCGAAGGAGCGCTGCTCTACCCCGAGCTCTACGCCCAGACCGGGGCCAAAGCCCCGCGCGGCCTGCTGCTCTGGGGGCCTCCGGGCACCGGCAAAACCCTGCTGGCCAAGGCCGTCGCCGCCCAGGCCCGTGCCAATTTCATCGCCGTCAACGGGCCAGAACTGCTGAGCCGCTGGGTGGGGGCCGCTGAGCAAGCGGTGCGGGAGCTGTTTGCCAAGGCCCGCCAGGCCGCGCCCTGTGTAGTCTTCATCGACGAGATCGACACCCTGGTGCCAGCCCGAGGGCAGTACCAGGGCGACTCTGGGGTGAGCGATCGCGTCGTCGGGCAGCTGCTCACCGAGCTGGATGGTCTGCAAGGCTGCACCAACGTGCTGCTGATCGGGGCCACCAACCGCCCCAGCGCCCTCGACCCCGCCATTCTGCGGGCTGGTCGGATTGACCTACAGCTGGAGATTGGTCTGCCTGACGCGGCGGGACGGCTGGCAATTTTGCAGGTGCACAACAGCGATCGCCCCCTAGAGGCCGTAGACCTCAACCACTGGGCCAGCCTTACCGATGGCTGGAACGGGGCTGATCTGGCCCTGCTCAGCAATCAGGCCGCCCTAGAGGCAGTACGCGAATACCGCGCCCAGGGCATGGCCGATCCCAGCCAACTTCGCATTGCCCACCACCACTGGCAGCAAGCCCACCAGGCCATTCTCAGCCAGCGCACCTCGGTGGCCAATCGGGGATGAGCTGGCAAAACGCCAAAACCGAGTTTCTGCTGAAATGTCTCGGTATGACCTGGGGCTTGGGTTCATCAACCCGGTTTTTGTGCCCGCGATCTAGGGGCCGCCATCAATTAGTTGCGTCTGGCCCAAGCATCAAAAGTTACAGCCCCTAGCCTGTTGTCTGGGCAGGCGTGGCAAGGCTGAGCCCACAAGGGGTTTGGTTGTAATTGATGACCCGCCCTAGCCAGATTCGGTAAAGATAACCTCAGAGTTGCGCAGCCGCTTGTAGGTGCGGTAGCGGTCGTAGATGTCTCGATTAGAGAAAAAGAACAGCGAAACCGCCTCCCACAGAAACACCCAGCCGCCAATAAACAGTCCTTCAGTCAGCACCGAGGTAAAAATATTGCTGTCCAATGGTTCAGCCAGTCGGGCCACCAAAAGCGTTCCTAAACCCGCTAAAACATAACGACCGGTGCGGGCGTTGATCAGTCGCAGTTCTTTTCTCAGCAGGTAGAGTTTAAAGTCAACGCTGTTTCTCAACCCGGCTCTGACCTCCTGCTCCATGGCTTCGTCGCGGCTGCCAGGGGGCAGGGTAAAACACACCTCAAGGTCATATTTTTCAGGAATTTCGTCAGCGCTGCTTTCTAAATAAAATTGCAAATCTGGGTCGAGTTCTCGCCGCTTAAAGGGAGCTGGATCCCATTCACTAAAAATATCGGTGTATTGGTCGAGGGCAGCTTCGATCATGTAGGCGTTATTCGCCTCATCGATCGCATAGACTTGGCTGAACAACTCTTCTTTTAGGGCCATGGCAGCCTCAGATCCATAAATTAGCTTGGTGATCCAGAGCAGGATTAGCTGTGGTTGCTAGTTATAGCCCAACGATATAGGAAGGGGGTAGGAACACAGACCGCGCTCAAACTGCGGTGAGGTTGAGAGAGGAGCTTGGGCGTAGGCGATCGCCCCCTAGGCCGTCATTTGCTGGGCGATCAGACGGGCTAGCTGCGGTAATATTTGCCGATTTTGGCTGTGTTGCGATCCCTCTATGAAGGCCACCAGCAGACTAGGGGCACCACTGGGCAGCTCAAAGTAGGCAGCATCGTGGCGCACGCGGCTGGTAAACCCTGCCTTGCTATAAAATCGGCTGCCCGGTGGTAGACCGGCGCCCAAAAAGCCCGTCACCTGGTCTTCTTCACCGGGGGCTGGGGATCGCTCAGGCAGAGTGCGCGCCATCAGGTCGAGCATGGCCTGGGAACGGGCCGCCGATACTGCTACCCCTCCGGCAATGCTGTGGATCAGCCGCGCCACGGCGTTAGTGGTCAGCATATTCCGGTTGTCGTATTGCTCACCCACAAAGGCCCGCTCGCGGCCATAGGGGCCATCGCCCCAGGGTTTTTGGTTCATATTGACTCCTTCCAGCTCTGGCCAATCAATCGACTGAAAGAAGCGGTTGACGATATTGCGCTGATGACACCAGGTGGCAAAGGGGCCGGGGGGTAGATCGGGGCCGCTGGTGGTACCGCTGAGCACATCGACCACCAACGAAGTCGCATCATTACTAGAGTCGACAATCATATCTTTGAGCGCCCGGTCTAGCTCTGTCGATGGGGCGATCATGCCCTGCTCTAGCCACTCGTGGGCCGCCACCAGGTAAAACAGCTTTACCACGCTGGCCGGGTAGATCAGCTCGACGCCGCGATAGCTCGCCCCCCGAGGGCGGTGCTGCCAAAAATCTGTGGCCGTAAGAGCACCGCCAGTATTGACAATATAGGGCGGGTCGTAGACCACCCAGGTGACGGCTAGCTGGGTCGGAGCCAGGGCAAACTCGGCCCGCAGTTGATCAATGATTTGATCAAGGGTGGTTTGGAGGGCAGAGTCAGAGGCAAAAAAAAATGTCATAGCCAGCGCTGTGTTCTTGATAACCGTCTGTTGATCAAATCATCCTTCACCATGGCGGTGGATGTGTAGAAGCAGACCCAGATATCTGATCTATAACCTGAGTTCGACAACGAGTGAAGTGCAGAAAGAAAGGCTGAGGGTTACGCTCAAAGTGTTGAATTCTAAGCACCTCAGCCATGTCTTTGAGTCTA
>NZ_JAYFES010000029.1:0-228 GCF_055795045.1 Pseudanabaena sp. PCC 9330
CAACACTTCGTAGAGGGTTACCGGCTGATACCCCCCCTGCATCGTTACTGGCAGATGGGCTTTCAGGCACTCTAGGGCAGCACTCAAGGTCGCCTCGTCAGTCAACGCTGGCGTAGGGGATACTAAAGGGGGGCAGGTTGTCATGGCTTTTCGTCCAAGATCTTCTAGCCTGACCCTACCCCTTTCCTACAAATTCAGCCCCTGCCTCAATCCTTTGTGATCTACTGA
>NZ_JAYFES010000030.1:0-4886 GCF_055795045.1 Pseudanabaena sp. PCC 9330
GCCTCGGCTTCGGTTGAGAACTGGGGCGGCGCAATGGCGTATAGCCATCGCTTCAGGGGTATCGGTCATGTCCTAACGATTTTGGCGATGGCTATAAAACCGGTCGAGCGGATGACTCCCTCTCGGCCTCGGTGACCTTTAGCGAACCACAACAGCAATGCCTGACGCACCTGCTGCCGACGTTGCAGGGGCGAACCCGAAAACAGCAGAATCCCATCCCCCCAGGCTCGCTGCCTTGGGCCACTGGGCTCATTGCACGGCTGGGGGGATAGGCGGGATATGGCTCGCAACCGCCACCCGGCATTCGACCCTTGAGCCAAGGACTCAAGAAATTTGAGGCCATCTTTGAGGGATGGTTACTGGCTCAGGGCTCATTTGTGTGTATTGAGTAGCCGAATTTGGGAGAGGGGGTTGGGGGATGAGGGAAAAGCCCTAACCGCAAGGGTTTCAAGACTTATGTGTACACGGTAGGGGGCTGGAGGGGTGCTGTACGCTTCCTTACTCTAGGAATTCAGCTTTTTTTGGAAGCGACGCTTGGGCTGTAGCCACATGAGAATACCCGTGGCGATCAGCACCAGCAGCCCCAGGGAGTTGAGAAAGGGATAGACCGCCTGCAGGTCGATGATGCCAAAATTGCCCTTGTGCAGATCTAACAGCCATTCAAAGGCATCATCCCGGCCTGCCATATCGACGAGCTGATACAGGGAACCCGTCAGCACCGTCAGCACGATGGGCAGCAGCATAATCGGCGCTAAAAAACGATGGGTCTGGCGCAGGGTTTTGGCAGAGATCATGATCGGGACTCCAAAAGACTAACCCCACTGTGGCAAAGGCCGATGGCAAGGCTGTGGCAATGGGGTGTCAAAGCGACACGACTTCTACGGATTTCTCAGACCCCATCGGGGCTCAGCATTAAGGCACTTTGGGACGCGCTGCTTAGGTTGCAACCCCATCAGCATGCCCGTCAGCACCAGCACGCCACTGCACAGCATCGGTGTTGCGGCACAGGGCAGCCTCCCCTACCGGCCTGGATGACCACGGGTTTGTCAAACGGTTGCCACAGCTCTGCCATAGGTGACGGTTATGCTCGGAGCTGTCTATAGACTAAACGGCCTAATCTGGCGGCAGCAGACCCGCTGCCCTGGCATCTTTAGAAATGCCGATGGGCTCTGTTTCAGCTTCCTACCGTTCTGTGGCTTGTCCCTTCAACCCTACTGCTGCGCTATGCCTCACCGTCGTCGATGGTTTGCCCTTGTCCTCTAACGTCGCTGCCCTTTCGCCCACCGAAAAAGCTCTGGTGCTCACCTCAACCCTGACGCTGATGGGGCTGCCGGTGCTGACCACCACGGCCTGGGCCGCCTGGCAGGAGAGTCCCAAGAGCGTTTTAGACGAGGCCTGGCAGATTGTCCATCGCTCCTACGTGGACCCCAGCTTTAACCAGGTGGACTGGGTGCAGGAGCGGCAGGCCTTGCTGGGGCAGGAATACTCCTCTCCCGATGCCGCCTACGCGGCGCTGGAGGCGATGCTGGCGAAGCTCGATGACCCTTATACCCGGTTTATGACGCCCCAGGAGTTTCAGGCGTTTTCGACCCAGACCAGTGGCCAGCTGGTGGGGATGCGGCTGGCCCTGGCCCCCGAGACCCAGGCGCTGCTGGTAGTACAGCCGATTGAGGGATCGCCTGCGATCGCCGCCAATGTGCAGCCGGGCGATCGCATTTTGCAGATCGACGGCACCTCCACCCAGGGCATGACCGTGGAAGAGGCCGCCAGCCAGATTCGCGGCGAGGCGGGCACCACGGTGGAACTGCTGCTGCAGCGCAACGACACGGCCCCCTTTGCCCTCACCCTCACCCGCGCCCGCCTTGATCTGCCGGTGGTGACCTCGGCCCTGCGGGAAAGCGACGGGCAGCGCATTGGCTACCTGCGCCTGAGCGAGTTTAACGCCCAGGCCGCCGACCAGATGGAGCAGGCGATTAAACACCTGGAGCAGCAGCAGGTGGAGGGCTAAGTGCTCGATCTGCGCAACAACCCAGGCGGAGTTTTGGACCAGGCGATCGCGATCGCCCGCATATGGATTGACCAGGGGGCGATCGTGCGCACCGTAGACCGGGCGGGCCAGTCGGAGGCGGTCAGCGCCAACCGCACCGCCATTACCGACAAACCCCTGGTGGTGTTGGTCAACGGCAACTCCGCCAGCGCCAGCGAGGTGCTCACCGGGGCGCTGCAAGATGACCACCGGGCCACGGTGGTGGGCACCCAAACCTTTGGCAAGGCCCTGGTGCAGTCGGTCAACCGCCTCCACGACGGGTCGGGGCTGAATGTCACCATCGCCCACTACTACACCCCCTCGGGGGCCGACATCAACCACCGGGGCATTGCCCCCGACGTGGTGGCCGAGTCGCCCGAGGCCGACCAGCGCGACCTGTGGATGCACCCCGATCGCCTTGGCACCGAGCAAGATAGCCAATTCGTTACGGCGATCACCCATCTGCGGGGGGCAATTGCGGCTCGGTCTGCCAGTCAGGCGCGGCGCTAAGGATGATCAAAATTCCTGGCTTGATTTTGGGTGCAGCGATGGATAGATCTGGCATCGAACTAACCGCCTTGCCCCTGCTACCTTAGTCAATTAGGGCTACCTTGACAGACAGCCCTGTTACATCAAAAGCCTGTGGCCATGCTGTTGTCATTGCATAGCAAAATTCTCTTACTCAACTAGTAAGGAATCTTAATTAAACGCAGAATAAACAAGGGGCAAAGCCCATGTATCTTGGCCTTGATTTAATAGTGGAATTCCACCTGCGCTAATTTTAATCTGGCTAGAAGGTCTCAGACGGTCAGCGTTATGGGTTGTAACACCATCAGCGAACCCTCCACTATATCTATCGGTAGATAGCCCTAGGTTTCACCGACCTATCCCTAATCGTTTGTTGGTTTGCCAGACCACCCCCCGCAGGCGAAGTCGTGTAACGACCAAGATAAGCGGCGGTAAATAATCTCTGAAACCTCACCAAAATCTCTCGTCCGTCTGCTTCAGCGACTTTTTATAGCGATTCTCAATGGAGTGAGGTGCACAATTATTGAGTTCTAGATCCCCCCGGTGCCTTGCTGTCTAAGTTTCACTCTGTACCTCCCTTATCAAGGGGGGCAGGGGGGATCCTCGCGGTGTACTTCATCCGAGTGAAATCCACTATATTTTGCGCTGACTCACTAGTTTTACCTATGGTTCGAGTAGATCTTTCAACTTTGCTACCATCTCAGTTCGGGCAGAAACCTCTAACTTCCGAAACATGCGCTTTAGGGCTTGCTTAACAGAATTCTGAGTGATCCATAGCTCCGCACCAATTTCTGCATTGGTCAATCCTTTGGCGACAAGATTGGCAATCTGAAGCTCTCTTGGCGTAAGGCAGCTTCCAATTAGATTGGGAGTCAAGGAAGGTTTTCGCAGCTCAGCAAGACGGGCAGAGAAGTGGGTGCAAACTGCTCCTAGACTCGCGAGATCCAACTGATCAAAAGAAGGCACATGACCAATGCGAGCAAAATTAATTGTGCCAACTAACTGGCCGCGCCCAACGAGAGGCCCCGTCATAATATGCTCATGGTCATAGGTAGAACAGCACCGTTTATATAACTCACTCTGTTTCCAGGCTCCTTTAGGTAAAACCAATTCTTCATGGGCCGGAGCATGGTACTCCAAGACGTACTTTAAAACTGGGTCAACGGCTTTACCAAACTTTTGATATCGCTCCACAAACCCATCGGATACTCCTCTCGCATCAACGGTAGCCAAACCAAAATCTGCGTCTAATAAATAAATTCCCCAGCGCTGTACTCCAAAGTATCCGCTGATACCATCCATCACCCGGCATCGTAGGGATTGCTCGGTTGGTGCAGTCGCGATCGCCTGAAACAAAGGGTAGAGAGAACGAGGCATAAGCTAAAAGTGTACCCACTTGAGGACTATTGGCATTAGCTGACTTTCCCTACAATCATTCCACAGTCGAACGTCTCAAACAACCAAGAACAATGACTCAACTACACGTTGGATTTCTCATTTATCCCGATGTCGTTCAGCTTGACGTCATGGGAGCGCATCAAGTCCTCTCCTTTCCACCCAATACACAAGTGCATTTGATCTGGAAAACTCTGGCCCCTATCGTCAGTAATGAAGGCCTGATCCTGACTCCAACCGTAACCTTTGCAGATTGTCCACCGCTGGATGTGATTTGTGTTCCAGGAGGCGGTATTGGACAAATTGAGGCCATGAAAGACCCTGACATTTTGGACTTTCTGCAACAGCAAGCAAAAACTGCTCAGTACGTGACAAGTGTATGCACAGGTTCATTAATTTTGGCGGCGGCTGGTTTAATTCAAGGTTACAAAGCAACCTGTCACTGGGCATTTCGAGATCAACTGGCAATGCTTGGTGTGGAAGTCGTACCCCAACGAGTTGTGATTGACCAAAATCGAGTAACTGGGGCGGGTGTCACATCCGGGATCGACTTTGGGTTGACAATACTGGGGCTGCTTTGCGGGGAAGAGGTGGCGAAAATGGCTCAACTGATGATGGAGTATACCCCTGAACCTCCTTTCAATGCAGGTACACCGGAAACAGCAGGGAAGGAGGTCACACGATCATTAATGCAATTTGGTAAACCACTGCTTGAAGCATTCTTGGCTCAAACGAGAGATACAGCGGCTCAGCTAAACCTCAAAAGCTGACCTCTGTGTCTGGGTGCTTCACAGATTGCCTCTAGGCTACTTTCTCTATCGAATATTCAGCAGGATAACGACCCAGGGTAAGCGCAAGAAAACTATCGAGACATTGTGCTAGGTTGCGAGCCCTGCAGCAAGGACAGTGAGCATGTAGTCAGGACTCATTGAGGCTC
>NZ_JAYFES010000031.1:0-646 GCF_055795045.1 Pseudanabaena sp. PCC 9330
TGTGGGCCGCGAGCCACCATGACAGCATTGAGCATGCGGCGCAACAACTCACTGGCGTGCCCACCGGCAACGATCTCCGGTACCACCTCGATAAATTTGAGGATATGGTCACGGTCGAGCAGCAGGTGAATGCCGCTCTTCAAAGCCGCCTGCCGTCCGGCATCGTGAATCACCGCCAGCGCTTAGCCATTGACCTGCATCTGTTGCCCTACTACGGTCAGCCGAGTGAGGCGGAAGCGCCGTATATCTATCGCTCTCAAGCCAAAGCGGGCACCACGTCCTTTTTTGCCTACGCCACGGTGTACGTGATTCGTGCCCATCGGCGGGTCACCTTGGCCATCCATGCCGTCCGGCGAGGCGAGACGATGGTGGCGATTATCACCCGCCTGCTCGACGCGATGCACTCCTTAGCCGTGAAGGTTCAGCGGCTCTATCTCGACCGGGGCTTTTACAGTGTGCCGGTGATTCGCTGGTTGATGGCCTTGAAGCTCCCGTTCATCATGCCCGTGATTATCCGGGGTAAAATCGGCGGCACCCGTGCCCTCTGCAACAGACGTCGCAGCTATCAAACCGCTTATACCCTGAACAGCACTACTCATGGCTCAGTGACCTGCCCCATGGTCGTCATCTGTCGCTACCGCAACGG
>NZ_JAYFES010000032.1:0-385 GCF_055795045.1 Pseudanabaena sp. PCC 9330
TCAGTAGATCGAAAACTCATGATGCCGTAGGTAGATAGACAGCCCGAGCGAGCGGAAAGTGTCGTTCAACGACCTGACGGATGAAGGAGAGCATGGTTTTGAGCGGAAATCGTTCTTGAAAGACCCGTCGTCCGCCTCGTCGGGTCTCACTCACGGCTTGCCAGAGCAAGTAAACCCAGAGATTGACCAGGATAAAGGCCAGGGCGACATAAAGTAGCCGCAGGACGGGATTCTTGGTGGTAGAGCGGATACGGGCCTGATTTTTGAGGCGATAGCTGGTCTCAATGCCGAAGCGGTAGCGGTAATGGCGATGCACCTGTGACCACACCACGTTGGCTCGATAGACCACGTAGAGCAGGTATTGGATACCGTGCTTTCCTTGAGC
>NZ_JAYFES010000033.1:0-255 GCF_055795045.1 Pseudanabaena sp. PCC 9330
TGGCGTCGTCGTACCTCGAAGGTGCCAACTTTTTGACCGTGGCCGTTTCCACCCCTGCCAACAGCCTGGGCCACTCCCTGCTGCTGCTGTGGGGCCCCGAGGCCCAGGGTGACCTGGTGCGCTGGTTCCAGCTCGGTGGCCTGTGGAGCTTTGTGGCGCTGCACGGTGCCTTTGGCCTGATCGGCTTTATGCTGCGTCAGTTTGAAGTCGCCCGTCTGGTGGGTCTACGGCCCTACAATGCGATCGCCTTTTCTG
>NZ_JAYFES010000034.1:0-3502 GCF_055795045.1 Pseudanabaena sp. PCC 9330
ACCATGCTCTCCTTCATCCGTCAGGTCGTTGAACGACACTTTCCGCTCGCTCGGGCTGTCTATCTACCTACGGCATCATGAGTTTTCGATCTACTGAACCTCGCCCAACTCTCACAGACGGAACTGGAGGATGAAGCCGCCGAAATTGAGCGGCATCTCAGTGCCAACCCGGTCAGCAATGAAGAAAACGATCGCCTGATGCAAACTTTAGATCAACTCCGTGCTGAGTTGGGTCGTCGTAGCCGTCAGGAGCAGACCAGCCGCCCGCCCCGACACGGGCGAAGACAGCAGGCTACCCGCCAGCCGCGATCGCTGCAAGAGAGCTTTGCCATCGACGAAACCCTGTCAGAGGCAGAGCTATACGAAGAGATCGACGCCATTCACGATGCACTGCGGGCCGGTGTCAGCCGGAGCGATCGCCGTATTCTCAACGATGCCTTGCGACAGCTAGAGACTGAGCGCCAGCGACGCCGGGGCGTTGCCGCCGCCCAGGAGCGGGCCGCCAGAATTGAGCAAGCATTTACCCCCACCGTTGTCGGTAACGATGGGGAGGCGCTGATTCAGGTGATGGGGGTGGTCGATAGTTTACGCCCATCCTCTACCGCCAGTGGCCTGTATGCCCTGGTGTGGAACGGGGAGGTAATTATGCTGACGCAATCAGAGGTGGATCAGATTCGCAGCAGCGCCCGTAGCGTCCTGAGCAGGAACCTGACGCGCATTCAAAACCGGGCGCGCGATGCCCTCAGCGGCTACAACGCGCAAAAAGAAGTGGATGAGGAATTTCCGATCACTTCAACCATTGTGCAGTTTGTGGGGAGAGTGGATGACCCCGGCCCCGCGCTGCGTCAAAATGTGCGCATTGTCAATGCCAATATCACCACGGCCCGAGCCTTTTTAGACCGGGGTAACTTTAGCCGCGCTGCCGAATTTTTTACCACTAGCGATCGGTTTGCCACGATCGCTCACCGTCAATATCGCAACTTTGTGGATGGCATTCAAATCGCTGGAGAAAACATTATCAGCGGATTGGAAATTACCCGCGATGCCTCCTTCGCTGTGGCGTTGACGATTGGGGCGATTGTAGCGGCTCCGGTTGTGGCGGCAGGGGTTTCAGGGGCAGGGCTGACGGGTGCAACGGGTGTCGTGGCAACTGGGCTGGGCACGGGGGGCGTTGTCGCGCTCGAGGGAGCCACCCTGCGAGGAACATCTGCCACCGCCAGTACCGCCCTTGCCGGAGGTTCACTCAGCGAATCCCTTGCCGCAGGGTATCAGGAGGGACAGCGCGGCGCGCGCGAAGGCTTTGCCATCGGCGTGACCGGGGGCATCGGTCAGGGGGTGGGTACCAGCCTCAGGGTAGGGGCGCAGGGGCTAAGCCGGGGCAGCCAACTGTTGCGTGGTGCGGCGACAAGTGGCACCGCCAGCGCTGCCGGAGAAGGCACCGCCGCTGCTCTAGAAGGCCGAAGTGCAGAGGAGGTGCTGGCGGCATCGGGACGCGGGTTTGGGGTTGGCTTTTTGGGCGGTGTCGGCGGTACTGCGGCCAGCGGCCTTAGAAACCCCTTTGCACAGCGGGCAGCCACGGCGAGCGTAGGAGCGCTGGCCTCAGGCACTGGAACCTACCTGGCGGGCGGCTCTGAAGAGGAGGTCATCCGCTCTGCCGCGATCGGGGGCGTCGCTACTTCGTTGATTTCTAGCACTAGCCGACCCACCGGCCCCACGGCAGCGCAACAGCGAGCCTTTGAGCATGGGCGTAGCGTTCGCCGCACCGCCCATGCCGGGTTAGCCGCCACTATGCTGGGCGTCGGCAGTGCAGTGCCTGCAACGCGCATTCCGGGTGGCGGTACGGGGCTATCAGGTCGGCCCGTGGCCGGACTGGTTGCCCCCGCCGAGGCAGCCGTTCCCGTTTCGCCCACCAGCCCAGCCCAGGCCGTTGCCCCCACCCCAACCGGGCCAGCGGCGATCGCCCCAGCCGCTGCACTCACCGCTCCAACCACTGTTTCACCTACACCTCAGGTGGTGTCGCCCAGCGTTGGGCCAGGTACAGCGATCGCCACCGCCGCCACCGCCGCCCAAGTCACCCGGCCCCAAATTCCACCCGATATTGACCAGGCCGTCGAGCAGGCCTTTCAGGAAAATTTGTCAACCCCCGAGGCTCGCGGCAGTAGACCTCGATTTGTAGAGGAAGATAGGGCAATTCCCACAAGACAACAATCCCGGCTTGACATTGAAGACATTCCCCTGCGACCCGGTGAAACTATGCGGCAGGCGATTGCTCGAGTGCGGACAGTAATTGGTCGGCGAATTGCTGATATTGCTCCGTTAAACGCGGCTTGGCAGCGTGCCAGAGCCAATGTTCTACAAGATCAAACGCTGACAGCCTCAAACTACGAACCTCTGTATAACCAGACCCGAAGGCGCTTTTGGCAGGAGGTGCGAAGTGACCCAGCAGCGTTGCAGGCCCTGGCGGATGCAGGCTTTGTCATGCCTTCAGGTCGCACTACAGCGCCCATGCTGGGTGGGGTGACGGCAGCGGTGCCCGCCACAGAACGACGCATCAGCCTCGATCACATCGCAGAAAAAGCCATTGGCAATAACTGGCAGCGTGCCCTGGATGCCGACAACCTGAGAATGGAGTTTGCTATGCCCAACACGTATCGAGAAATCATTCAGTCTCGTCATCCTGATTTGCGCTAGTAGGTCATGAGCTGACAGGTCGTTTTATCAACCTTCACCCTTATCTGATGTGAATTAAACCGTACAGAGATGCAGCCATTGCACATCAGCTATCAGTTGTTTTCTACAGCAAGGAGACGGTTATGCCGCAACAAGTTTCGATGGGGGCAACGCTGCAATGTGTGCCCTTTGGCAGTAGCCCGAGTTCGCTGATTGTGGTGTCTTCCGGCACCCCCAAGGTTGCCGGGGCAACCCTCGCCGCCACCGTGATGGACTTTGCCCCTACGACCAACATTCCGCCCTTTGGTATGTGTACCTCGCTGGCCAACCCGGCAGTTGCGTCGGCCACCAGTGCGGCCCTCGGGGTATTGACGCCCATGCCCTGTATACCGGTGCCCACTGGCCCCTGGAAACCGGGTGCGCTCAAATCAAAAATTGGTGTGTTTCCAGCATTAACCGATACGTCGATCTGCAATTGTGCCTGGGGTGGTGTGATCAAAGTAACCAACCCAGGGCAAATCAAAGTACAGATTGTTTAAAGAAATCAAATCCGCCGATTGAGCAGCTTGAAGGGTCAGGTTTTACCGCTTAGTTGTCTCGATGGAAAGCATTCAACGGGGTACATCTCAACTTTAGCTGGGATCTGGGATGACGCAATGGCGGATGGCCATTGCGTCAGGTGTATCATTCATGGCCTAATGGGCTTGGCGATCGCTATATCTGGCGATCGCTATAGGGTGCATCCCAGTTATGCGATGAGCATTAATGCTTATTTTGGGATGACGGTATGAGCGCTAAGCTTTGGGCACCGTTCGCTCTACTAGTCAGCCTC
>NZ_JAYFES010000035.1:0-365 GCF_055795045.1 Pseudanabaena sp. PCC 9330
CTAAAGGCCTGGTCGGGAAGCTGTTTGGCGACCGAGGATATATTTCCCAGGCTCTCTTTGAGTCGCTCTTTGAGCGTGGTCTAAAGCTGATTACCAAACGTCGCAAGAACATGAAAAACACCCTGATGCCGCTACTGGACAAGATCCTGCTGCGTAAGCGTCCGATTATCGAGACGGTCAATGACCAGCTCAAAAACCTCTGCCAGATCGAGCATTCGCGGCACCGCAGTCCTTTCAACTTCCTCGTCAATCTGGTCTCAGGCCTGATCGCCTATTCCTACCACCCCGATAAGCCCTCGTTAGGCATCCCTGACTATGAGCTTAAAGCCCTGCCACAAGCCGCTTTTTAGCTGTCGAACTCAGGT
>NZ_JAYFES010000036.1:0-682 GCF_055795045.1 Pseudanabaena sp. PCC 9330
TTTTGCAATAAGTACAAATACGTAGTCATCAAACATAGGAGAATTAAGGGCTTTGAACAGCGTCTTATCCCTAGACTTACAAGACTGGGATGCACCCGGGTGTTACCGCAAAACAAGTGATGACTTCTTTTAAGACTATTACAGGTCAGGAGATTTCCATTAGTGCATCCACTCTAAAACGTTACTACTACAGAATTAAGGCTGAATCTAGTGGAAAGAAAAAGAAGAGTAAGAGTAAGAGTAAGAGCAAATCTGATGCGACTAAGTCACTGCCTGTAGTTGAGCCTGCCGGTGTTAGTGATGCTGGCGAGGATAAGGCTCAGCTTGCTGCTGATATACCAAAAGACCCAGCTGTCGCTCCAAGCAGAGGCCTAAAAAAACGGCTGCTAACGACGGGGACTCGGGGTTTCAAGTGCCACGGCGGCCCGGCATTAGACCGCCTACCCACTGGGATGGCTAGACAAAATTAGATGGTTAATGTGTCGTTTGGAGGGATTGTCCCGTGTCGAATAAAACTGTAAACATCATCAATGGTGCGAAGGGTGGAACCGGTAAAACGCTGTTTGCGCGGTTGCTCTACGCGACCGGGTGCATCCCAGTTATGCGATGAGCATTAATGCTTATTTTGGGATGACGGTATGAGCGCTAAGCTTTGGGCACCGTTCGCTCTACTAGTCAGCCT
>NZ_JAYFES010000037.1:0-243 GCF_055795045.1 Pseudanabaena sp. PCC 9330
CTGACGGCATGCCTCTGGGCATCTCGGGCACCTTCAACTTCATGCTGGTGTTCCAGGCTGAGCACAACATTCTGATGCACCCCTTCCACATGTTGGGTGTAGCGGGTGTGTTCGGTGGTTCCCTGTTCTCCGCCATGCACGGTTCATTGGTGACCTCTTCGCTAGTGCGTGAGACCACCGAGACCGAGTCTCAGAACTACGGCTACAAGTTTGGCCAAGAAGAAGAGACCTACAACATCGTTG
>NZ_JAYFES010000038.1:0-330 GCF_055795045.1 Pseudanabaena sp. PCC 9330
TGTTCCAGGCTGAGCACAACATTCTGATGCACCCCTTCCACATGTTGGGCGTTGCTGGTGTGTTCGGTGGTTCCTTGTTCTCCGCCATGCACGGTTCCTTGGTGACTTCTTCTCTGGTGCGTGAGACCACCGAGACCGAGTCTCAGAACTACGGCTACAAGTTTGGCCAAGAAGAAGAGACCTACAACATCGTGGCAGCCCACGGCTACTTCGGTCGTCTGATCTTCCAATACGCCAGCTTCAACAACAGCCGCAGCCTGCACTTCTTCTTGGGTGCGTGGCCTGTGATTGGCATCTGGTTCACCGCGCTGGGCATCAGCACCATGGCGT
>NZ_JAYFES010000039.1:0-374 GCF_055795045.1 Pseudanabaena sp. PCC 9330
TCACTTCTAGTTACGGGATTACCCAAGAACACCGTGATTGGGACAATAAAACGCAGCCGATTTATTTTGAGGATACGGCTAAGTCCATACAATTCAACACTTCTCTTTACTTCGAAGTAGATGAGGTCATTGAAGTGTATATGCAGCAAACACAGGAGGACTTTCAGGAACAAGGGGATGAATATACGGATTGGATGCCGCTACGCGACAGTCAAAATCGCTATCCTATTGGCTACATCTATCTCACCGTTAGCATTGATTTAAACAGATATGGTGGAAATGAGTATAGAACTGATTTAATCTGTTTTGATTTTACGGCGGCTACGACAAGCATGAGCTTACTGTTTGAGAAGTCAACCTCGATCCGAAAAACA
>NZ_JAYFES010000040.1:0-374 GCF_055795045.1 Pseudanabaena sp. PCC 9330
TCACTTCTAGTTACGGGATTACCCAAGAACACCGTGATTGGGACAATAAAACGCAGCCGATTTATTTTGAGGATACGGCTAAGTCCATACAATTCAATACTTCTCTTTACTTCGAAGTAGATGAGGTCATTGAAGTGTATATGCAGCAAACACAGGAGGACCTTCAGGAACAAGGGGATGAATATACGGATTGGATGCCGCTACGCGACAGTCAAAATCGCTATCCTATTGGCTACATCTATCTCACCGTTAGTATTGATTTAAACAGATATGGTGAAAATGAGTATAGAACTGATTTAATCTGTTTTGATTTTACGGCGGCTACGACAAGCATGAGCTTACTGTTTGAGAAGTCAACCTCGATCCGAAAAACA
>NZ_JAYFES010000041.1:0-648 GCF_055795045.1 Pseudanabaena sp. PCC 9330
ACCTGAGTTCGACAACGAGTGAAGTGCAGAAAGAAAGGCTGAGGGTTACGCTCAAAGTGTTGAATTCTAAGCACCTCAGCCATGTCTTTGAGTCTAGCGCGCCTCGACCTGACCCAAATCTTCTGCGACGTTGACGACTTCTATCGCGAGTTTGGGCGGCTCTGTGAACGAGCTATCCCTCGACTACCGTGCGATGGCCAGCCGAAAGGCTATCAGTCTCGGTTGAGCATCAGCGAAGTAATGACTATCGTCATCGCCTTCCATGGCTCGGGTTATCGGACATTTAAGGATTTTTACAAACAAAAGGTCTTGCCTGACTGGCGGGACGCCTTTCCCAATTTAGTCAGCTACGGACGGTTCGTAGAGCTAATGCCTTGGAGCTTTATGGCCTTAGTAGGCTTTCTAAACACCTGCTGTTTTGGCGAGGTTACTGGCATTAGTTTCATCGATTCCACCTCGGTAGCGGTTTGCCAGATCAAGCGGGCCAAGGCTCACAAAACGTTTAAGAGCTTGGCGGGTTGGGGCAAATCGTCGGTGGGATGGTATTTCGGCTTTAAGTTACATCTCATCATCAACGACCACGGTGAGCTGCTGGCCGTTGCCCTAACGCCGGGCAATACCGATGACCGCAAGCCCGTTGTCGGCATG
>NZ_JAYFES010000042.1:0-850 GCF_055795045.1 Pseudanabaena sp. PCC 9330
CTATTCCTACCACCCCGATAAGCCCTCGTTAGGCATCCCTGACTATGAGCTTAAAGCCCTGCCACAAGCCGCTTTTTAGCTGTCGAACTCAGGTTAACAATGATTTGCTGCTGGGCAAAATCGAGATCTTTGACGCGCAATCGCAAGGCTTCAGAAAGTCGCAAACCACTGCCATAGAGAAGCTTGACCACAAGTTGATGAGGCCCATCGATACTGCGAATAATGGTCAATGCTTCTGACTGGGTTAAAACGACTGGCAAATTACGCGGTTGGTTCGCCCTGACAGCGTTGATGCCAGCAATCTCAGTCCCTAAAACTTTGTGGTACAAAAACAGCACTGCATTGAGCGCTTGATTTTGCGTCGAAGCGGCAACCTGCTGATTTACGGCCAGGTCTGTCAAGAAAGCTTCAATTTCAGCTCGCCCCATGTCTTTGGGATGACGCTTGTCATGAAACAGGATGTACCGCCTAATCCACTGCACATAGGTTTCTTCTGTACGGTAGGCGTAATGCCTTAAACGCATGGCCTCACGGACCTGGTCCAATAGTTTTTTCGGTTTCTCCTGAGGGGTAGGTTCGTGTGCCATCAGTACGCCACGTAATAAATGCTACTTTATAGTCTATGTGTACTGTAGCTAAGATATGTGGAAAGTTTCTGGCTATCTACCTAGATCCGGATAATATGCGGAAAGTTTCCAGCGATCTGGCAGATTTGGGTAGATATATAGAAGCTTTCTGCCTATCTACCCTGATGAGCAGGGTAAGCGCAAGAAAACTATCGAGACATTGTGCTAGGTTGCGAGCCCTGCAGCAAGGACAGTGAGCATGTAGTCAGGACTCATTGAGGCTC
>NZ_JAYFES010000043.1:0-11476 GCF_055795045.1 Pseudanabaena sp. PCC 9330
CAGGTTGTCATGGCTTTTCGTCCAAGATCTTCTAGCCTGACCCTACCCCTTTCCTACAAATTCAGCCCCTGCCTCAATCCTTTGTGATCTACTGAGGTTGAGTGAAACTTGCAGCGATCGCGGCTCTCGGGCCAGCCCAACCGCGCTGGCATAGGCGACCTGAACCGTGGTGCCTTGAGAGAGGGCGGCTGCCGCTTGCTGAGCATCGGCCTCTAACCGAGAATGAGAAGACTCCAGGGTTGGTTTGCCCCTCTCTCCACGCTCTTGCTGTACCACATGGGCTAATTCATGCGCCAGCATATGTTGCCCCAACCGGGAGTTGAGTGGTGCGCCATTCCCTAGAACAACGTCATTGCCGATGGTGTAGGCGTTTGCATTGACTGACCGCACTGACTGAGCAGCGCGATCGCCCGTATGCAGTCGAACCTGGCTAAAGTCGTGGCCAAAGCGAGCCCCCATCGCGTGTTGCGTGGCGCTGTCTAGGGGTTGGCCTGGCGATCGCACTTCGTTTTGCACGTCATGAGGCACTGTGGCGGTTGCCGCGTGCCTTGACAGCCCAGCTGTGGTTGGCTGCTCGGTTGTGGAGGAGGCCGTTGAGGCTCGTTGGGTGCTTTGCATCGATTTCATAAACCAAATTTAGAAATAAACGAGGGTTTGCCGTTAGCGGGCATGCTCGATATTGGCTTCATACTGCGGGTCACCGGGGTAGATGCGACGACCGCGATTGTCTTGCAGCCATTCCAGGGTTTCGGTAACGCGGCGGCGACCAACGCGGCGGGTGCGGCGGCCATAGAACTGACGAATTTTGGGGGCGCTGACGTGGGGGCGAATGGGATTGGCGGCTGAACCGTGGCCCCAGTAGTCGCGGAAGCTCTCAAGCCAGCTGACGTTTTGGCCGATGTTGCAGCCGCGAATCTGGAAGTCTGCACCGCCCGCCAGCAAATTGACGGCCCGCAGGTGGTTGTCGGGGTAGGTGCCCCGCTCGATCGCATCTTGAATGGAGCGGTAGCGATCGGTGGGCAGTGCAAAGGCGTTGTTGGGCAGGGTGCTATTGTCAATGGCGCGGTCAATCAGTCGCGGGGCGACCTGAGCAATCATGTTCTCAAGCCGACTCATGGAAGCGGCGTTTCCCCAAGATGTGCTGATTAGGCGATTGCGGAAAATTTCAATATTGCGGTTGATGGCCTGCAGCAGGAGCTGGCGCGTCGCATCGGGCATGCTGAGGACGGGTTCGCTGCGCATGCGGCCTCGCCGGTCAGGGCGATCACGCCGTGCGCTGACCAGCTCTCGGTCGAGAATCCACCAAAACAGCGAGTGCATTTCCAGATCGGGCAAGGTGCCGTGGCGACTGGGGTCGGGCGAATCGCGCAGCAAATGAATGTTTTCTATCAAAACATCGACTCCACCCCGAGTCCAGTTAATTTCGAGCCAGCTTTGCCGCACCCACTCTTGCGGCACGATATGGTGCTCGGCCACCATCACCTGATTTTGAGTCCCTACGGTGGGGTGCTCAGTGCCCAGTTCGCGCTCAAGGGAGCCCATGCTCTCAAGCTGCATGTCTTGCTGGAAGAGGGAGGTGCCACCGCCGCGCAGCAGGGGTAAAAAGATGCCGCTGGGCACCGCATGTGTCACTAACCGAACTGACGTGATCGGGCGCGGCAGCGTGATCATGTGCTCGGTCAGCTCTTCGATCGAGCTGACATCCACAGCAGGTGGAAAGCCGCGATCGCGATGGAACTGCCGCGCAAAGCGAAAATAACCCTGGTTTCCGTGGGTTGAAAAATAGAGCGCCTCACTGCGCTGAATGGCGGCATCAGATTTGAGCTGCACCATTGGCGCAACGCTTGAGGTTGGCTTGCGGCGAATGTGAGGGGACTGCTGAATCACATGGGTCAATTCGTGCGCCAGCAGCCGTTGCCCGCTCTGGGTCTGGGGTTGAAAGGCTCCAGCGCCAAAGTAGATGTGGTTGCGATGGGTAAACGCCAACGCCGAGAGCGACTGGCTGAGCTGAGATGCGATTGCGTTGGTATGCACCCGCACGTGGCTGAAATCGACGCCAAAGCGACTTTCCATAAAGTCTTGGGTCGGTCGGGGCATGGCCTGCCCTCGCCCCTGGGTATTGGTTAGCGTAGTTTCGAGTGGCACACTGGGCGGTGCCGGGGCTCCGCTGCTCGCTTTTAGCTGCAGCACTTCTCTGGGGTCGGGCTCAATTTCTTCCTCGACCTCTTCCTCCTCAGCGCCCATAGGTTCGGGCTGAGCTTGACGCTGAATCTGGCGCTGCGGTAGCGCTCCACTTAGAGGCGTAATGGCGGGCACCTCAGCGCTTGGGGATGTGCTCATCACCTGCTCAGCCACGCGGTCGGCCTCTTGCTCAAAGGCGTCGTTGGAGGGGTTGACCGTCAGCTTCGCCTGAATCAGCGGAGCGCCCCGCAGCGGCACCTGAGAAAAGTCATGCCGAAAGCGATCGCGAGATGGAGTAGCATTTATCGGGGCCAATGGCTCGGACTCGGGGTCGATCGCCTCATGCTGCTGCACGTCAGGTTTGACCTGAGGCGTTGTCTGTGCAGGCGCTTGAATCTGGAGAAGGCGCGATCGCTCGGTCATGGCCGCAAGCCTTCATAGATGGCATGGGCAAGCTGTTTCCCGAGGCGAACGGGGTCGATGGGGGTGCTCAGGGTCAGGAGGTTACCGCTCAGGTGGGGAATGGCTCCGCCCGTGTGCCAGTGTTCGCCCAATCCGCGTTCGCTCAACAGTCGTGTCAATTCTGCCTCCAGCGCGGCCTGCAGTTTGGGGCGCTGAGCCTGGGAAAGGTCGATGCCCTCAAATATCACTCGCTCGATGTGCAGTTGTACGTCGGGTTGCGTGGGGGGGCGATCGCCCACGGCAGGCAACTGGGGCACCGGGGCATCTGGCCGGAACTCTGCGGTCTGGGGAAGAATGTGGGGCTGAATCTCCATGACATTATTGCTCCTGCCAGCGCAACTCGGCTTCATTGATGGGGCGATCGAGCTTGCGCAGCTCAACTCGCACCGCTTGCAGCACCATGGGCATTGTCACCTCACTGCCCGCTTGGGCGGCTAAAAAGGCAGCATTCACCGCAACGTTGTGAATGTTGCCTCCGGTCAGGGTGAGCCGCGCCAGATGGTCAAAATCCAGTGAGGCCAGAGGGGTTTCGGGGGGAAACACCTTCTCCCAGAGCACGCGGCGTTCGTCAAAACCGGGATAGGGAAAGTTGACGATAAACCGCAGCCGCCGCAAAAAGGCCGGGTCGAGGGCATCTTTCATATTGGTTGCCAAAATCGCCAGCCCCCGGTAGGCTTCCATGCGCTGCAAGAGGTAGTTGACCTCAATGTTGGCGTAGCGATCGTGCGAGTCTTTCACCTCGCTGCGTTTGCCAAACAGCGCGTCGGCCTCATCAAAGAACAAAATCATGCCGCCATCTTCTGCCGCATCAAACAGGCGGCGCAGGTTTTTCTCGGTTTCGCCAATGTATTTGTTGACCACTGCCGACAGGTCAATGCGATAGAGATGAAGCTGTAGGTCATTGGCCAGCACCTCGGCGGCCATGGTTTTGCCGGTGCCGCTCTCCCCGGCAAACAACACGCTGATGCCCAGTCCCCGATTCATGCGCTGATGAAAGCCCCAGGTCTCATACACGGTGCTGCGCTGGCGCACCTGCTCAGAAATTTGGCGCAGCAGATCGGCGGCGTCTTGGGGCAAGACGAGCTGATCCCAGGTGGCTTTGGGGGTGAGGGGTTGGGCGAGGGCATCGAGCCGACTGCGGGTGGCGGTGAGGCAGGCCTGCCAGAGGGGATGGGGCGATGACCCGTCGGATGGGGAGAACTCGTAGGACTCTGTCAACGGGCGTTCCTGCGACTGCTGGGCGATCGCCTGAATGGTGGGCAGGCTCAGGTTAAATTGCCCAGACAGCAAGTCGGGTAGCGCTAGGTCTGCGGGGTCAAGTAATGCAGTCCACGCAGTGTGCTGTTCGCTGGGGGTGGGTTTAGACACATCCAGAATGATGGCCGTGCGGCCCAGCCGGGGCACCACATCCGCCGTATCGAGGAAAAAGCACCCCTGACTGCGGGCAAAAAACCGACGCAGCGGCTGTAGCTCATTGGGGGCCGAGAGTTCATGGGCATCTAGATAGAGGGCGATCGGCAGCAGCAGGCTTTCACGATGCCAGAGCCGTGCCAGGGTTTCGAGCTCAGCGGTATGGGTGGGCAGCAGCTCAGCCGGTAAGCGATAGAGGTAAAGCCCCAACTCACTGGCCAGATGCGACGCCACGAGCTGTTTGCTGAGGGTGTCGCTGCCCAACAGATGCACCAGGGGAATAGGCGTTGGCGGCTCGTAGTGGCGCAGGCGATCGAGGGTCGTTTCAACCAGCGTTTGATGGGAGGACGGCAGGGGCAGCTCAACCCCCTCGGCTTCCAGGGGCAGCATCAGCGGACTGAGTCGATCGTCGAGATAGTTTAACCCTTTGACGGCATTGAGAATGCGTTCATCAATGCGCAGGGCGCTGGTGGTCAGGGTTTGCGTGTTGGGCTGGTGAATGTCGATGAGCCGCCAGTAGCGTAGCGGTTGCTCAGGCGAGAGCACCTCCCAGGCGGGATTTTCGAAGAGCGCTAGCACTAGCGCAAAGGTCGGAAAGGGCCGCTGCGGATTGTCTTGCACCCGACTACATAGACCCGCAATGCGGGTGTCAAGCTCCATTGCCGCGCACAGCAGCAGCGTATCTTGCTCAAACGGGCTCAGGCCAAACCGCTGGCTGATCTGCACTAGCGCGGGCGGCACCTCTTGCTGAGCCGTTTCATCCATCGCCTGACGCAGCCGCTTGAGCTTGCTAGTGATTTCTGCGTCGGCCTCGGTTGGCTCTTGCCCCTTGGCCGCTTGCTGCTGGATGCGCTGGCTCAGCGTCAGCCGCAGCCAGGTGAGGGCGATTGCCAGATACCCTTCATTCTTTTTGTGCCATTGGGCCAGATCATTCATAGGGCTAGGCTGGAATCGCCAACGACTGAAAGGGCGTGAACTGAAGCGGTGTGGCGCTATAGTCCACCACGAGGAAGCTATCAACCCCGTCGACGCGCAGGCGAGGCCGCACAAAGTACGTACCTGCCAGAATATCGCCCGCCGGGAACTCAAGCGTGTCGGTTTGCACCACGGGAGCCCCCTCGACCTGAGGGGCCTGGGGTCTGGCGAGCAGCTCGCGGTTGCTGACCGGCAGCAACACAGGTCCATCGCCGCGATCGCTCAAAAACAGGGACGCCCGCTGCCCCGATCGCACCTTGGGGTTACAGGCTACTTGAATTGTTACAACGCGCCGCCCGGCCACCATCGCTGCAGAGGCGCTGAGCGACACAATGCGAGGAGCAACGGCAAGGGGCACCTCGTTGGTAGGGCGATCGCGCAGGGCGTCAGTGTCTCCGACGGGGCGAAACACCACCGCCATTGTGTAAACGCCTGCCACCCAGGTATCGGCGGCGGTGGGGTCATCGGCCACATCCAAAAGCTTGACTTCCATCGTGGTGGCGGTGCGGCTTACCACGGTGGCGGGCACCGGGTCGGTGAGTTTCGGATGGGTGAAGCGCAGCAGCGGCACATCGCCCTCTAGCCGCGCCCCGCTTACCGTGATCGTGTCGCCCAGTCGAGCCGCAGGCTGGCGATCGGGCGGCGTGGCCTCAACCAACACTGGATAGGGCGGCAGCATGTCGGGCTGCACCGTTGCGCCAAAGTCACCAAGCCCTCGCTGCAAGACTGGCAGTGGCGATCGCGTTGGGCGGCGGCTCTCAATCAACACCACCGATGCCTCATAGGTAGCCGAGATGCGATAGGTCGTCTGAAAGGTCGTCCACAGCTTGGTCAGCTCATCAAGCGACAGATTTAGCGGAGTAATGCGAACGCGTTCAACCTGGTCATAGAGGTCATAGTCAGCCAGGTTCGCGGCCAGCGCATTCTTGATATCACTGGGCAACAAAACCGGGTGATCGTGCAGAAAGCTCATCGATCGCCCCAGTAGGGCATGGCTCAGCGGGTCGGGGTAGTCTTGAGCCTTAGAGTAGGCCGTCAGCAGATATTGCAGGGTGAGCGCCAGCGGCGGTTGCCCGATTTCGCCCGATCGCACGTGTGGCTGAAGGTCTTGGTTGCGCCAAGCCGCGTTTGCAGTGGTGTGGTAGAGAAACAGGTTGACCTGATTGGCCGGATTGTTTTTGTCAAAGGCGCGATCGGGAGGATAGGTCGTCACCGTCACATCGGAAACAAACGGTTTCAGCTCTTGCTCAAGCAGGTAGCGCAGGGTTGAGGTGACCGCCGCGATCGCCAGGGGATTGCTCATGGGCGACCTCCTGCACGCTGGTGCAAGTATTGTTCCAGGCTGAGGGATGGTTTCGCTGGGGCTGAAGTTGGCCTGGCTGCAGGGGCTTGAGCCGTTGCCCGAACCTCAATTCGCCCAATGGTGACCTGAATCGTCGGTGGAGTCGAGGCTTCAGGCGCGGGCATTACTGCACGCGAACCGCGTTCCAGGGGCGCGACCTTACCTGGGATTGGGAACGGCTGGGGCAACTCTCGCACCGGGAAAGGAGCCTGCGTTCCAGTTAGGGGAGGAGTATCAGAAATCAGGCGTTCCACCTCGATCATTACCGGTTCAATCATTACTGTAGGGACACTGGGCGATCGCGCCTCTTGGGGATGGGCCGTTCCCCGTTCCTCTGACCCCAACGGCTCCAAGGAAGGAGGTGAGAGGTTCGACTGATCACGCGATGGAAAACTGGGCGATCGCGGCTCAGATAGCCGGGGTTCAGCCGAGATCGGGCGTTCGGGGATGCTTGAATCCGCTGGTACAGCAGGCTCAGGGGACTGTTGACCTGGCGGCGGCACTGCCTGGAGGGGGGCAGCGCTGCGGATCGGTTGTCTGTCGGTTGGGGCTGTCAGAGGTTCAGCCGAAATCACTGGATTTTGAGAAGCAGGCTCTATCGGGGGCAGGGGGAGAACTTGCGCTGTGCTCGTGCCTTGAATCTGCTCAGCATCAAAGGGACTGTTGAGTGCAATGTCCCCAGTAGGAGCGATCGCCTCAAACCGTGACGCCAAACGGGGTTGCACCGAGGGCACCGGGGTAATGCTGCGGCTGACCAGATGAGTCAAAAAATCGCTCATACCGTGACATCCTTAAACCATTTAGGACTGATGTAGTTGAGGATGTTTAGGGACGCAACGCGTCCCTAAACATCCTCAAAATCTTGGTTCTCACGCGAAGTGGGAAAGTGGATAGACCAAGTTAAAAACCATCTGCTGAACTCCTGACTGTGGCTAGGTTGACCCGATCCGGTCGAGATAGAGCTGGCGGCGGCGGGGCGTCATCGCCAAAATGTCGGCTTCTGACCACCCATAGGCCGAGGCCAAAAGATGCACCTCTTGCAGCACATGCATCGCCCAGGCGTGCAGCTCGCTCCACAAATAGGCCCCAATCTCAAAGGGCGTCTGCCACTCGTGACCACAGGCCGGACAGCTCAAATTAAGCTGAATGTCGGCCTGCGGATCGGCCTGCCACAGGTGATGGGCGATCGCCCCAATCACGGACTCAGGCAATGCATCTGGCGCGATCGGCTCCCGAGCGTGCTGCGCCTCAAGCGCACACCTCTCCAGCAGGGTTTGCCGCAGGGTCTCGACACTGTGGGTGGGCATCTGGGCGATCGCGGCCAGATCGACGCTGGTAGGAAGGCGCACCCTGACGCGATAGCCCTCCTGCTGCACCTCGACCACCTGAGGTACTGCGTCAGGCATCGGCAGGCAAATCTCCTGCGTTGAAAACGCCATTTCCAGGCGATCGCCACAGGCGGGGCACTGCGTCACGCTGACCAACTGTGACCCAAACAGCTGCTTGCGCAGCCGCAGCAGCACGCGATCGCGCTGCCCAATCGGCAACTGCCCCACCTGCTCGGCCGACAGCCCCGGCAGCACAGCCCCCACCAGGGTGAGCATCCGGTCGAGGGTCGTCTGGTTCAGCCCCTGTTCCCACAGGGTCAATATCTCTGAGGCAGCAAGGGGGCACATGATCGAGGCTTATGGTTCACTGAACGTCGGTTCGCTGGGTTCGGTGACTTCGTAGTCGCGCTCCCAGCCTTCGTTTTCGAGCTTGATGTGTTGAATGGCGATCGCATTGGCGTTGGCATCAAGGTCGGGCAGGGCCTGAAACTCAGACACCCAGCAGCGAAACACCTTATAGGCGATCGCGAGCTGACCCGCTTCGTTATAAACCTCGATAATGATGTCTTTGCGAAAGTCTTTGAGCGACACCTCAGCGCCGAGGCCAGAGCCAAAGTTCCACACTTTGTTGGCCCAGCGCTCAAACTCTTTGTCGTGGGTCACGCCTCGCTCTAGCATGACCGCCTCATATTCCGTGCGCCCTGGCGATTTGCGCGAGGTGCTGGGGTCGCCGCCTTCGCGATGTTTCACCACTTCGGTTGTTTTTCTCAGCGAGCCCACTTTGCTGACCCCGGCCACATATTTGCCGTCCCACTTCACCCGAAACTTGAAGTTTTTGTAGGGGTCAAACCGTTGGGCATTCACCGTAAATTGAGTCATGACCTACATCCTTTCAATTACACGACGACCTGACCGGCCATTTGCTGAATCTTGACGATGACAAATTCGGCGGGCTTGAGCGGGGCAAAGCCCACAATGACATTCACGACGCCGAGGTTAATGTCGTTTTGCGTAGTGGTTTCGCGATCGCACTTCACAAAATAGGCTTCGCGCGGGGTTTTCCCCTGAAACGCACCCTGTCGGAACAGGTTGTTCATAAAGGCGCTCACGTTCAGGCGAATCTGCGCCCACAGCGGCTCATCATTGGGCTCAAAAACCACCCACTTGAGCCCACGAAACAAGCTCTCTTCGAGAAAGAGCGCCAGTCGCCGCACCGGAATGTATTTGTATTCGTCAGCCAGATCGTCTGCTCCGCGCAGCGTTCGGGCACCCCAGGCCACCGTGCCATACACCGGGAACGATCGCAGCGCATTAATCGCCAGCGGGTTCAAGGTGCCATTTTCGGGGTCATTGAGCAGATAGTCCAGCGCTTGCACTCCGCGCAGAGTGGCGTCGATGCCTGCGGGGGCTTTCCACACGCCGCGCTCGGTGTCGGTGCGGGCATACACCCCAGCCAAGGTGCCGCTTGGGGCCACGGACTTGAGCCGAAACTTGTTCAATGGGTCGGCAATTTGCACGGGTGGAAAGTAGGTCGCCGCGTTGCGGGTGCGCAGGGTGCCGTTGGTGTTAAACCAATCTTTGATGCCCTGCACCGTTTTAATGGACTTGGGCGGATCAAGCAGGTAAAAAGCGCGACGCTGCTCGCAGTAGGTCAGCGCCGTGGAGATGACGGCGATCGCATCGGGGTCGGCCATATCCGCCGTGCGAGGAATGCACAGCAAATTAAAGCTGACATCTTTGAGCGCTAAAATTGCGGCCTGCAGTGCTGCTTCATTGGGTACTGAGCCGTTATTTCCGCTGCTGCCTGCTGCCTGCCCCGTATCGGCGATCGCTGAGGTGGTTGAGGTATACGCCTGCACGTTGGTAATCACGTTTGCCCCGGTCAGCTTCAGGTCATTGACCGAGTTCGCGTCTCCTGGGACTGGGGGCGGGCCAGGGTCTAGCGGGACTTCGGCAAAGACAACCCGGTTGTCGGGCTTGCCGGGGCCAGCCAAAATTCGCAATTTCGCACTCGTCGCGTTGACGCTATAAATTTCGACCACGGCTTCGGCAAAGGTGCGCAAATCGGGACGCGCCGCCCGAATGCCCGCCTGAAGGCGATCGCGCACCTCCTCTAGCGAAGTGAACTCCTCATTTCCTAAATTCGCATCCTTAGACTGGCCATCAATCGTGACTCGCACCTTGCGCCCTGTTGCCGCCGCAATGGACGTAAAGGGCAGGGTAAAGGCATCAGATAGCGTTCCGTTAACCAATGGAATGGTTGTTCCGGTGGGGTCTGTAGGAATCGTCACCAGCTTTGACCCACTGCCCGTGTCGTTGAGAATAGTTTTCACACTCTCGCTGCCCGTGCCCATGGTCATGTTGCGAAAGGTCTCTTGGCGCAACACGCCACCATCGGCGCTGAGCTCTGACAGGGTGACATCAAATCGAGTGTTGTTGATGCTGTCAACGCGAGCCCGCAAATTATTGCCCCAATCCCCTGCGCTAATGGCCTGCAAGGTCAACACAGCGGCTCCAGACGTGCTGCTGCGAATGGCGATCGCGGCATTGGCAAAACTGCCCGACGCGGCCCGAACAATCCAGGCTTCACCGCCACCATTTAAATAAAATTGCTGAATGGCATAGCTCGCTTCGCTGGAGGCATCTAGCCCACCAAATTCACGCTCAAAATCGGTCAGGCTAAAAATTTGAGTTGCCTTTGCCATCGCACCTCGTTTGAAGTAATCGATGAAGGCTGTCACTGACGTAGAAACACCAGTTATTGTCCGAACGCCACTGGGGATTTCTTCAATGTAAACCCCAGGGTAAGTGGGTGAAATTGGCATAGCTAAAACCTTCCTTACGGCAGCAAAATGAGTTAAAAAATGTGTAATATTCCCGCTCTAAGCCTTATATTTTTTGATCTTTCTATGTATTCGAATACTATTCGAAAAAAATGCATTAGTTCAAAAGCATACTTAGGATAGACACCGTGATTCATTGACAATAAATTTAGAGATCTGTTATGAAACGTGGCGCTATCTACAAACCTCTAAAAATTAGTTTAGAGCAGTGCATGACGATTTGATGTGACGACGACTCATAACTCTTCACAGTCAAGATCTGTTCAGGAACATAGCCTATCATTGTGTCTTATCCCTGATGCTCACAAGCGTTTAACTCGTGCCAAAGAGACACAATTTCTTCCTTGGTAGATTTAACAGGAGCAGATTATAAGGTAATTGCTAGATAAAAACTATAATTTAGAGTTCCAATGAAGTTCAAAAACTTTAAACGAATCTTCAGGAAAATTATTCAATGGCAATATAGCGGTTCTTATTCGAATGAGGTATAGGTCAATTGCCCCAGCCCCTAATCTCCAAGGCTTCCCTTAATCGAGGTGTACCTCATGTGCTCAGGAACCGCTATAGTTGCTCAAGCAATGTAAGTTTTGGATAAGGAGTCATAGAACAGGCAGATAAACAGATAAAACTGGGGAAACGCCAAAACGCCACAAAGCCTCTTTTCGTAAAGATTACAGGCGATTTTGGTCTCTTTGTCAGCACATTCCACAAAAGCGCCTGCTCCGCCGCACAGAGCCGGTCAATTGCCGCCTTGGTGTCAGTGCCCAGGGCATTCATCTCCACGAGCTTGGCGACGAGGATAGCGATCAACTCCTCCAGTTCTTTTTTGGTGAGTTTCGTGCGATCGCCCTTCTCGATCCGCTGCTCCATTGCGGTGACGATTTCGGCGCGGGTCGTATCGAAGGTTTGGGATAGAGAGGCCATAGCTATGGACA
>NZ_JAYFES010000044.1:0-51932 GCF_055795045.1 Pseudanabaena sp. PCC 9330
CGTCGATGTCGACGGGAGGTGCAGCGATGAACGCTACGACGAAGCAAGCGGTAGCAGCGAGCAGGGTGGGGATCATCAACACGCCGAACCAGCCCACATACAGGCGATTCTCGGTGCTAGTGACCCACTGGCAAAACTGCTCCCACAGGGAAGCGCTTTCGCGCCGCTGTAGAGTAGTGGTCATAATGTATTAGTCCTTGGTATTTATCGTTTCAAGGTACAGGTGTTAAACCGTTTAGATTTGTAACCCCTGCAACCTAAGATTAGCGTGGTTATGGAGTTTTGTAAACAAACCTTCCGTTACATTTTTAATCTAGAGAATGAGGCTTGGATAGATAGCAAGGCCCCAACCAGCCTTCTGCAGGATAGTTCAGGGATTGATCGCCCCTGACGGGGGCGCTGCTCAATTCTGAGAGAGCATCCCTTGGAGTGGAGACGCTACTCAGCTTTCTGCCCTTTAGGCTGAGGGCGCTGATCTAGCTGGTCGCTACGTTAAGCCCATTGGGCCGTGTCCAACCTAGCTAAGTCAAGGCATTCGGCGATCGCAGCCCTGTAGAAGCCTTCTTTGAGGAGGGGCGATCGCTACAGTTTTTCTAAGTAGACCAGCAGATCGGCCATATCCTCAGGGCCAGGCTGAAACTGAGGCATAGGGGGTGTTTTTCCGCTGATCACCTGCCGGATCAAGCCCACCTTGGTTTTGCGGTCAGACACACCGACCAGCTTTGGCCCCACTTCACCTGTGGCCTCAAGGCCGTGGCATACGGCACAGTTCATCTTAAAGATGGCTTCTCCCCGCTCGCCATTGCCCTCTAGAGAGAGCACTTGGTGAATGTAGGGATCTGACGCCTGGGAATACCGTACGGCCACTACGCTCAGCACCACCGTAGCGACGAGGGCAACAGCGATGAGAGCGGCCTTTTTAAGCAGGCTGCGGATGTCTTCTGTCTGCTCGTGTAAGGTCTCGGGTGCCAAGGTGAGAGAAATGTATATTCAAGTAAATGTTACGTACTCTAAAGAAGTTACTGCTAGTTCGCTACAGAATCTTAAGGATTCTCGGTCTGGGGCGAGGTCAGAGAGCGATGATGCTAGCCCTTGAGGCTGACGGCAGGGAGGGGTACCGTTAGCGCAGGGATTTTCCTGGGACAGAACAGATTTTTATTAGGAAGGTTTAGGATCCTATGGCTGACCTGAAACCCGCCGCACCCATTACAACCACCGAGACTACGGCGGCGAAGGAGATTGTTAGCCCCTCTACGCCTACGACCAGCGCCCAGGGCAATCAGATTTTGGCAGAGCTAAGAACTATTAAGCAAAACCTACTCCGGGTATTGCTGCTGGGAGACTTTTTTGCTGCTCGGGCGTTTTTCTTTCACTACTAAGTCACTATGGCCTCTTCTCCAGAACACGCTCAGCATGACCAGCAAAACCCAGAGCCGTCTCAAGCCGACCATTTTTACTCGACATTCATAGTGGAATTTATTGTGCCTGAGGGTCAGCAGGCAGAGGCGCTGTTTCGGCATTGGTACGACAGTCTGGTAAGTAAGGCCCGCACCTTCGAAGGCTTTACTCGTGCAGATCTGTGCCCGCCCTTAGCCTGCGACGACGGGGTAGTGAAGTGGTACTCCATCGTGCATTTTGGAACGCCGAAAGAGTTGAACCGGTGGCTAAAGTCGAGCGATCGCGCCGAGATCCTTGAGCAGGGGCACGATACCTTTCTGGCCTATCGCTATAAGTCTTTTAGCACCGGGCTAGAGGGCTGGTTTTCGACTCATACCGGTGGAGCTGAGAGCAGCAGTCTAGGGCCACCCCCCTGGAAACAAGTGCTGGCGGTGGTAACGGGCCTCTATCCCACCATCATGGTTCAGAGCATGGTGTTTGAGTCGTTGGGCATTATGCAGACCTGGCCGATGGCGACGGCCCTCGTGATCAACAATTTAATTACCTCATCAATTTTGACCTGGATAATCATGCCCCGGGTCAGTCGAGCTTTGCGGTTTTGGCTGCGGCCAGCTTACCGGCTGACGACGCTGAAAACCAATCTGATTGGTGCTGGCTTGGTGTTTGCCGCCCTGGGGTTTATGACCAGCGTGTTTACCTACCTAACTGAGACCGGGGGCTGGTAGATAATTGAAAAAAGCAACCGCTCCTGTGGTTAAACTACCCTCATCTAATTGAGGGTGGCGTGATGGAATCAAGCATTTTGACAGCGGTATTTTTGCCCGTGGCCCTGTTTGCCGTGATGCTGGGCATGGGGCTGGGGCTCAAGCTAGACGATTTTACGCGGGTACTGGTATATCCCAAGGCCGTGTTGGTGGGGTTGGGGGCTCAGCTCGTGCTGCTGCCGATTTTAGGATTTGTGCTGGCGTCGGCATTTCCCCTCAGCCCAAAGCTGGCGGTAGGGGTGATGATCTTAGCCGCCTGCCCCGGTGGGCCAACCTCTAACTTAGTCACCTACCTGGCGCGGGGCAATGTGGCGCTATCGATCACGCTCACCGCCATTGGCAGCCTGGTTACAGTGTTTACGATCCCTCTGGTGGTCAATCTGGCAACGGGGGCTTTTATGGGAGAGGCAACTTCGCTACAGCTGCCTTTTGGCGCTACGGTGCTGCAAATTGCGGTGATTACCCTGATTCCGGTGGCGATAGGCATGGCGCTGCACCACTATCTGCCCCAGGTAGCCGCTCGGGTTGAGCGGGGCGTGAAGTGGCTATCGCTGGCGCTGCTGGGGTTGATCATTGCAGGGCTGTTGGTGCAGCAGCGGCAGAATGTGACGGGGTTTTTGGCCCAGGTGGGTCTGGTCACCCTAGCCTTGAACTTGGCGGCGATGGCAATGGGTTATCTAAGCGCCCGCTTGGCCAGACTGCTGCCGTCTGATGCCACGGCTATCACCGTTGAGGTAGGCATTCAAAATGGCACGCTGGCGATCGCCATTGCCAGCGCCCCCACCCTGCTCAATCAGCCCAATCTAGCCATTCCAGCAGCGATCTACAGCTTGCTGATGTTTGCCACAGGGGGCCTCTTTGCCTGGTGGGCGGCGGGGCGGGGCGATCGCCCGAGATCTCTAGCAGAGTAGGCGATCGCAGCCTACACAAGGCTAGCTAAAAAGCCCTGGGCCAGCTTGACCCAGGGCTTTTGGCGTGGATGGCAGCTTGGCCTAGCCGACCAGCCCAACGGAGCTGAGAATGAAGTTGAGAATGGAGCTGATGATGGCCAGGGCGATCGCGCCCAGGATGGCACTCCAGATGCCGTAGCGCAGACGGAAGCCCTCAATCAACCAGGCCGCCAGACCAAATACAATAATCGCCCCGATCAGCGGAATTAGACCCAGGCTAATGATGGCGAACCCAGTGCGTAGGGCGCTGGGGAAGAAGCTCCAGAAACCATTAAAGGCTCCAATGATAGCTCCCGCCAGCAGCGCCTTGATGGGGCTGTCGATCTCGACCCCGATGGGGGGAATTTTAGAAATAATCAGCAGGCTAATAGCCAAGATAACGACGCTAATTAAAAATCCGATAAACATGGGCGTTTCTCCTCACACAGGTAAATGATGGGGGTTAGTTGAGCGTAGCGGTCATCAAAAAGAGTAGTCACAGCGGGCCAGCAGCCCCTGTATTCCTGAAATTATCGGCCATAAAAGTAGCATTTGCTACGGTCACATGCCAGATCTAGTTTGGCATCTATAGTTTTTCCGCAAGCAAACATCCGCCTCTGGCCCTAGACGAGGTCTAATAATCAATGGCCAGGGCCTCTGCCATTTTCTTGAGCAATTCGTTTTCTTTGTCGCTGATGCGGCTGCTGCCAAAGCCCAAAATGCCACCCTCCCGCTGGGCCTCTGCCACCTTGACGGCCACAGACAACAGCCATTCTTTAAGCTCAGTCGCCTGTGCGCCGGTCACCTTGGCGTCTAAGATGGCCGCTACCTTTTGCAGGTGGGCAACGGCGGCATCCCGGCCCTCCTTAGAGCTTTTGAAGGTTTGAATGAGCCCTAGCAGCTCAAACTGCTTCTTGAGCAGCAGCTGATCGCCATCGAGGGGGTCGGCGGCATCAAGGTCGGCCATGCTGCCAATCACCACCGGAACTAAGCCACCGACTAAATCTTGGCGGCGAAGATCTTCCCCCACAATAGCAATCCCAGCCTTGAGCTCCTGCAAAAATGAAACTGGGTCAACTCGATCGGCCAAGCACACCCCCATAATGGCCTGCATGGGTGCCTGGAGCAGCGTCAGCCATTCCTCATCGGTAAAGTTCTCACGCATAGATTTTTCCTGGTTAATCGCTCACCTTAGGGCTAACAATATAGGCAAAATATATGAAATAACTAAGGCTGATTGGGGGCTAGCCTTACTCTTGTTTGAGACACCCTGATCTAGGCTGCCGAGCCCTTTACCCGTCGCTATGCCCAGACCCAACCTCGCCCTGATCCAGGTTCATGTGTCGGTGTTTCTCTTTGGTTTGTCGGGGCTATTTGGCAAGTTTCTTGATCTACCCGCCACGGTAATTGTGCTGGGGCGCACGGGCTTGGCGGCGATCACCCTCGGGCTGGTACTGGCGGCGGCTCGACAGACGATCCGTCCACACACTGCCTGGGATCTGCTGGGGCTGGCGCTGCTGGGAGGGCTGCTGGCGTTCCACTGGGTAAGTTTTTTTCAGAGCATTCAGCTCTCCACGGTGGCCATCGGGCTGCTGACGTTTTCGAGCTTTCCTGTGTTTGTGACTCTCTTAGAGCCACTCCTGTTCAAGACGCCCTGGTACTGGCGCGATGGGGCGATCGCCCTGGTGGTAGTTCTCGGCGTGGCCCTAGTGATTCCTGAGTACCGCTGGGGGTCAACCTACACCCTGGGGGCGGTATGGGGGCTGCTGTCAGGGCTGTCGTTTGCGGTGTTACAGCTGCTAAATAAGGGCTACCGGCGGCGATATTCAGCTCTAGCGATCGCCCTTTACCAAAACAGCTTTGCCTGCCTTAGTTTGCTGGCAATTGCTCCCCTAAGCACCCTCACACTCAGCCTCAGAGAAGGAGCCCTGTTGCTAATGCTGGGGGTACTCTGCACCGCCGTAGCCCACACGCTATTTATCGAGAGCCTTGCCCTACTGCGAACCCAAGCCGCCAGCGTAATCAGTAGCCTAGAGCCGGTCTACGGCATCGTTTTTGCCGCTCTCCTGCTAGGGGAAACCCCTGCCCTCAGAACCTTAGCAGGCGGAACATTGATCATTGCCGCCACCCTGATCGCTAGCTGGCCCGCCAAAACCGCTTAACCTCTAGGGACAATAAAGGGTATCGCGGGTGTTGCGCCCGGTTACCGGATTGGTGCCCTGGGCCACATCGCAGAGCATCTTATTCACCTTAGGATCGAGCAGCACGTCGGTAAAATCGGCCCCGTCGATGGTGACCTCGCGAAAGTCAGTGCCAAAAGCGTAGGCCCCTGTGAGAATGGCATTGGTCAGGTTGGCCTGAAAGAATCGTGCCCCATCGAGGGTAGCCCCGGTCATGTCAGCCCCTTCCATGTTGGCGCGGGCCAGGGTGGTGTCAAACAGGCGCACGCCCCGCAGATCGGTATGGCTCATGTCAGCATCGGCCATGTCGGCGCGGGTATAGTCGTTGCCGCGCAGGTCTTGGTTAGACCAGTCAGTTTTTCTCAGGTTTTGGCGATCGTAGCTGGTGGCCTGGGCCGGGCTCACCCAGCTAAAACACAGGGCAATCACCATCAGCAGGGTGACCACCAATCGGTACAGAGTCGATCGACTAACCATGGCTCCCAATTTTGTTCACTACCTACATAATCGAGTCTACACGGCTGCCTAGACCAATCCAAGAGCGAGAAAACCGTAGCTCTTTGCTTTATCTGGAATAGTGCTGCATGTCGCTGTAACTATCTATCAGACTCTCCCCTGTCGCTCTTGGCAATCATCCCCTATGGCCACCGACTACGTTCTCTTTGTTCACGGTGTTAAACATCGCAGCCCCGAGGCATTTAGCCGCACCACCCAGGAGCTGCTTCAGACGGTGCAGCGCTCTTTGGGTACCAACGGCCGCACCCTAAAGCCGGTTACGGTGTTTTGGGGCGACCTCAATGTGCAGCCCCAGGCCACTCTCAAACAGGGTCTAGAGGCATCGCCCCAGTGGCGCAATCTGTGGATGACAGACTTTCGCATCAGAGAGGTGCTGGAGTTTGCTGGCGATGCGGCTCTGTACCTCAGCCGCCACGTGGGTGCCCAGGTGGTAGAGCGGTCCTATCAGCAGCTGTTGCCAGTCCTCCAGGGTTCACAACCGGGCGATCGCTTGCACATGGTCACCCATAGCCTGGGCACCGTCATTCTCTTTGACCTGCTCTTTGCCGCCCGATGGGACGACCCCAGTTTAGATCGCGATGCCAGCACTCGCCAAACCCGTCAGCTCATTACCCAGATTCGCAACGGTTTCTTTGGCTTGGGTCAAGAACCAGGGAAAGGGATGACCGTGGCCAGTGTGCACACCCTGGGGTCACCCATTGCCCTGTTTAGCCTGCTGTCGGCCACTGGTGACAGCACCCACGACCTGACCAAAGATCTGCGATCGCTGCTGCAAAACCTATACCATCAGCGAGGCAAAAAAGCCCTGTCCTGGCTTAACTATATGCACCCCGGCGACCCCATTGCCTACCCCCTCCAGGGCATGATGCCCAGGCTGCTGGGCAACGCTCAGCTCTACCTGCACCTTAGGGACATCGTCACCGAGTCTCGCGGTCTACCGATAACGGTGGGGCGGCTGCCGCTGCTCTGGGGGGGCGATGCCCACAGCAGCTACTGGAAAAGCAGCACTGTGGCCAAAACGATGGCCGAGGCCTTGCGGTAGCCTGAGATGGAAACCCTGGAGGACTGCCCAGGTTGGGAAGACCATTGGCCAGCGATCGCCTGAGGGCTAGAACTTTTCGAGCTGCTCCAGACGTAGCCAGATGTTAGACGTAGGCACCTGGCCAAACTTGACCAGGGCGTAGTCATCTTTAGTTTCAAGAATCTCGCCCTCAGTTTCAAACAGGTAGGGCGGAAACCGAGGGTCGCTGGCGGTAGCCTCAAGACTATTTTCGAGCTTTTCGCGTATGGCCCGCACCATATCGCCTCGCTTTAGAGTTGCTGCCATAGGTCTATCTGCTCTATCGGATAACCACGTCAGCCTTACTTTACACGAATTTTTCTGGCGGTCGGTAGCCCTAGCGCTGGCACTGGGGGCAGTAGTGGGCCGATCGCCCGGCCAGCTTTAACCGCTGAATGGCCGTGCCGCACACCCGGCAGGGCAACCCCTCGCGATCGTAGACCCAGGCCACCCCGCCGTAGTTGCCGTTGATGCCGTAGATATCGCGGTAGTCGCTAAAGGTGGTGCCCCCCGACTCAATGCTGGTGGTGAGCACCTCGCGAATGGCGCTGTGGAGCTGCCCCAGGCGTTTGGGGCCAATGCGATCGCACGGAGTCAGCGGTCTCACCCCACTCTTAAACAGTGCCTCATCGGCGTAGATATTGCCGATGCCCGCCACCAGTCGCTGATCCAGCAGGGCATTTTTAATTGGGCGACGGCTGCGGGCCAGGCGCTGGCGCAGATAGACCACCGAAAATTCATCGTCAAAGGGCTCTGGCCCCAGAGCCAGTAGGCCAGTCATCACCGCCTCAGGCTCAACCCCGGGGGGCACCCACCACAGCCGACCAAAGGTGCGCTGATCGACGTAGCGCAGCTCGCGGTTGTCACTTAGCCAGAGCCGCACACGGCAGTGGGTCTGCACAGGGGTTTGGGGATCGAGCCACAGCAGCTGGCCAGTCATGCGCAGGTGTACCCCCAGGTAGCCACCGGCAATACCGTCGAGCTGGGTCAGCTGGCCCAGCAGGTATTTACCCCGGCGGTGCCAGGTTGATAGCTCAGCACCAGCGATCGCAGACAGAAACGCCTCGGCGGCAGGATGGGCGATCGCCCTGTCTAGCAGTACCTCACCACCCTCAATGCGATGGCCCGGAGTCACCTTCGCCAGCCCTCGCCGCACGGTTTCTACTTCAGGTAGTTCTGGCACAGTGATTCCTCGGCCCTCGGCCCCGCTACGGCACACGCAAAATATGCACTTAAAGAGGCCTGTGCCGTAGCACAGGCCTCTTTATTATCTATCGCAGGATGGGCTCAGTTTTAACCGCCGCTAAGCCTTCTTAGCCGCCTTAGGAGCCTCAACCTCTTGCAGCTCAGAGAGCGCAAAGTTATTGGTGTTAATACCCGAGTAGTTTACCTTCTCAAAGCGCACTACCGCAGGGTATTTGATGCCGCTTTGGTCAATGGTGGCAACGGTGCCGACTTCCCGGTACCAGTACGACTCTTTACGCAAAATGCGAACCTTAGAACCACGTTGAACCATGAACAATGCCCTCTTGAAAATCAATTATTAACGGCAGTTTGCCAGGGCCAGATACCACCCAGAGCGTTGCAAAACAACCCTGGAACAGGTCTGGCTAGGGGTTTATTCCATGTCCACCAGATTACTACGAGTTACCAAGTCTCGCGGCAACGGCGGGTTTAAGTTTTGTTTCATCCCAACCTAGCGGATCCACAATCCTGAACCGTACCAGAACAAGCGCAATGGTTAATTCTACAGCCACTATTTTGTTTATATTTCGCAACAAATGGGAAGATTAGGAACATCAGGGCCTCTTGCCATTACCTCAGGAAAGCTTCACCTATGCTCACCAGCGTCGAATCCCTCGTGCAGGCTACCGATGGTCGCTATGCTTCTGATCAAGAGCTGATGTTTTTTCAGCGGTATCTGACCTCTGCCAATCTTCGGCTGCGAGCTTACCAAAAGATTCAGAAGGCTGAGCCAGCCATCATTGCCCAAGTAATGGCGCACCTCAAAGCCCAAAGGCCCGATATATTTCTCGTCGGTGACCAAGACCTCTCGGCCAAGTGGCAGCGAGACACAGTCAAGATTTTGCGATACAGCGCCATGGCGCTCTTGCTAGATGATCCCGATCGCTTCAAAAACGCCATGCTGACGTGGTTTCAGACCATCATGCGAGCTTTTGGTGCCCAGGAAAGCTGCCGACTCACCTACGCGGCCATGCAAGAGGTCATGCTCCAGTATCTCAACGCCGACGAGCTCCGACTCTTTTTGCCTATCCTTGAGCTCAGTCGAGTCACCCTTGGCCAATAGGTGCCAGGCGTTGATTACTACGTTTTGTATATCTGGCTCACTAGAAAAGTGGTTCAAAAGCTGGCGAATTAAGCGTCTCAGCCAGTTTGGCTAGCGCGGCGGTGGGTGTCTCAGCCAGGGCAAGATGTTAATTTCCCTTGAGCTTGGGCACATTACAGCTATCACTGAAAACAGTCTTACAAGGCTTGTTCAATCATGGCTATGACCACAGAGACTGCCCACCGTCTACACCAAAAGTTTCCCCGCAAGCATAATCACTATGCCCTGCGAGACTTCTTTCAATTTAATGGCGAATACGGCACCATCACCGACTGGAATGACACCCGCAATGTGCTCACCAGTGAAGACTTTATCATTGGTCTGCTAGAGGGCTTACAGGAGGAAGTCGGCGATGCCTCCGCCGCCATCATGTATACCGTTGGTCTGGAATGGGGCAAGTACGACTCGCTGCTTTTTGAGACCTGGTTTGAGCGCGAATTTGCCATGAGCCCTCGCCGCGCCAACCTGATGTTTTTGCTAGAGACCTGGTGGTGGCCCTACATTTCTCAGGGCTGGGGCCGCTGGGAAGTAGACATGAGCGATCGCAAGCAGGGCTTTATGTTCATCAACCTGTTTGACTCGGCGGTAGCCCGCACCCTAGGCGACGTCGGCAAGCCAGTGTGCCACCTCTACGCCGGTCTATTTGCCGGGTTTTTCACCGAGATGGTGCGCAAGCAGCTGAGCTGCATCGAGATTCAGTGCTACTCCATGGGCGAGACCTACTGCAAGTTTTTGCTGGGAGGCCGCGAGCGCATTGACGCCGCCGCCTTCTGGATGAATGAAGGAGCCAACGCCCGAGACATTGAGAAGCGGCTGCGGTCTGGGGAAGGTGGCCAATGAGTAGCTCTTCTCTAGATGCGGCAGCGTCGCCCTGGCGGCGTGAAACGGTGCAAACCTTCTTTGAATCGGTGGCTTGGGATGGTCGTCCGGCAATAGCAGATTTGGGGCTGGGAGTTCCAACTCGGTCAGAGTCGGCCATGACAATGACCGTCAGCGCCTTCTTTAACAGCATCGCCTGGGATGGCCAACCGACCATCGGGGTGCCTATCTCGCCCCTGGAGGTCGGCCCGGTCGCTGCGCCTAAGGCCGACCTCGATCTCACCTTAGACGGATTCTCCGATCTATTTGGCTAAGCGTAGTTCATCCCCCGCCACTCCATCAACCGTCCCCAACTCTGGAGGATTTTGCCATGACCTTTAAGCTCGATGCTCTGTTTAATGAGCCCGATAAGCACTACCTTGACGCCCACGATCTAGGCACTCTGAGTCAGTACGTGAGCTCGATTCCTGAGCGCATGGCGGTCTACCGCACCCTGCGTGACCAAGAAATCGCCATCATGCAGCCCATTGCTGATGCGCTACAGCAGCAGGGAGGGCATCCCGAAGCCCTGGTTGAACGCAGTGTGCGCAACGGGCTGATGGTGTTGCGCTACGTGGCCATGGCCATGCTGCTCGACGACGAGGGTTTTGTCGAAGACCGGCTTCAGGGCTGGCTACCCGAGATGGTCAAAGCCTACGAAACCCAGACCGTTGACGAGCAGCTTTTTCAGCTTTTAAACCAGCAGTTGAGCAAGGTGTTTTCGCCGGCTCAGCTCAATCTGCTCAAGCCCAGCCTAGAGCGGGCCAAAGGCCTGATGCTCAACACTCGCGAGACCGTCAACGCGACCCTCGCCGGGCTGCTGTAGTTGACGCTCGCCCCGCTCCCTGAACGGAGCCTCACTCTGAATTTATTGCTAACCCCCATCATTGCTACCCTGTGAGGGACATTAATCATGGTTTCTGTTGCCGATTTGCTAACCGATGGCCGGCTACCCGGCAACTACTTTGCCCAAGACCTCTACGTGCGCGGCTCGACCGAGCTGGGTCTGCTCGAAAACCGCCGTGGCGATCGCCTGCTGGCCATCCCCGAACCGCTGCTTCAGGCGATCTACTCGGGGCTCGACAAGGAGACGGGGCAGGCCTCCCACCTGGTGCTTTACAACTGTGGCCGCTGGTGGGGCAAGAATTTTTACGCCCGCTTTTGCGAAGAGCTGGCCGACTACTACAAGCAGCCCCTAGTCAACCTGTCGATGGCTGAGTTTTTGCAGTCGCTGCAACAGTGCTGGAAAACCCACGGCTGGGGCCAAATTCATCTCGATATCGCCTACCGCGATCGCGGCTTTTTGGGCGTTGAGATCTGGCATTCACCCTTCACCGCTGCTGCCCCCCAGGGCCAAAAGCCAGCGGGCGATTTAGAGCGCGGCATTATCGAAATTTTCTTTACCCAGCTAACCGGGCGTGAGCTGCGCTGTGTGCAGACCAGCTGCACTGCTAAGGGAGATGACTGCAACCGCTTTATTTTGGGCTTGGCCAGTCGTCTCCAGCCGGTAGAGGATATGGTCGCCAACGGCCAGGCCCACCAGGCGATTATGCAAACCCTCGTGCAGCAGGGGTAAATCAGTGGTGGCCCTCACCCGGCAGATTCGGCGATCGCAATACTACACCCTAGGCCTGGTGGGGTATGGGCAGTTTGGTCGGGTCTATTGCGCCATCCACCGCAAAACCGGCGATCTGGTGGCGATCAAAGACCTGCACAAAGATCGCTTCCCCACCCACAAGTTTTTGCGGGAGCTGCGGTTTTTAATCAGCCTTGAGCACCCCAGCATTGTCACCTGCCATGCCCTAGAGCATTCCACTAGTGGGCGACAGCTGGTGCTCGACTATTGCGAGGGGGGCACCCTGCGATCGCTGATGGAGAGCGACACCGCCCTCACGGTGCAGGAGGTCCTGGGCTTTGGGCTAGACATTCTCGCGGCGCTAGATTGCGCCCACCGCCAGGGCATTGTGCACTGCGACATCAAGCCCGAAAACATTCTCATGGAGCTGGTGCCCGGCGGCTGGGTCGCTCGCGTTTCCGATTTAGGCATTGCCCGACTCAGCCAAGAGGCTGCCGAATCTGACATGGGCCACACCGGATCCCCGGCCTACATGGCCCCTGAGCGGTTTTATAACCAGCACCCTCCCGCCTCTGATCTCTACGCGGTGGGCATTATTTTGTACGAGCTGCTACTGGGGCAGCGACCATTCTCGGGCACCCCTATGGAGCTGATGGTGGCCCACCTCAACCGTTCACCGGTCATTCCAACCCAGGTGTCAGAGCCCTTTAGCTACGTCATTCGCCGAGCGCTGCAAAAGCTGTTGCCCAAGCGCTACACCACCGCCAGCGAGATGCGCACCGACCTGCTGGCTATCCGCCAAACTTACGAAACCCTGGGCACCCTCACCCTGCCCGTCGCGCCTGAGGCGCTGCCGGAGATCGACCCAGCCCCAACGTTGCCCTCGGTGCCGCTACCCCACCCCACTACCGTAATGGGGCTAGTGCCGCTGCCCCAGGGACACCTGCTTCTCACTTGCAGTCAGGAACGAGTCTGGTTTTACCACTGGCCTAAGGGAGGCATGGCCGCTCCCCAAGACACCCAAGGGTTTGCTTTACCTTCACCAATTCAGCGGTTTGTGCCCACCCCCCAAGGCGGCATACTGGTGACCTCAGAGTCGGTGCACCTGCTGTCGATGACCCATGGCCTGGGCTGTATCGCCCAGGGCACTGAGGTGGAGGGGGTAGCGATCGCCCCCAATGGCCGCTGGTTTGCCACCACCGTTGCCCGAGCAGACAGCGTCGATATTTTGGTGCGTCAGCTCACCATGCCGCCGGGGCAGGGGGTCAAAATTTCGGCTCCGGCGACGGCAACCGTCCCCATGCAGCCGGGCGATCGCCCCCTGACTCTGCTAGCGGTAGACAATGGCCACAGTGTGCTGGTGGTGCGCCGGGGCAGCCGCACCCTGTTCCACGGCGTTACCCGCCGGGGCAACTACCTAGGTTTTTTTGCAACGGCCATTCCCCTCTGCCATCTGGTCACCACCAGCCACCCCTACCGCTATCTAGCCCTAGAAGAAAACTGCCCTAACGCTCTAATTGTCTTTGACCTGCGACCCTTTAGAATGCTGCGGCACCGGGTGGATATTGCCCCTCGCTGGCTGTTTGAAACAGCTGTGGGCTATGGGCTACTGAGTCAGCAAGGAGAATTTTCGCTCGTTAACGACGAGGGTCGTGTGCTCAACCGCATGGCCGGTCTGCCTCGGCCCCAGGCAATAGTGTCGCGATCGCAGAGCCAGTACCTGTGGGCAGTGGGAGATCACACCACCAGCCAGATTTTTGCTGTCGACCTGGCCCACCTGGCTCCAGATCTACTGTTTTGATGGCAGAGCGATGAAACTCTCTAGGGGTTTGTTAAGGGGTTTAACTGTGGGTCGTCACCCCTTTGAGGATGGGCTGACGGCCCTCTAGGGGCGGTCTAAAAACTGAGCCAGCATTTCTTTAGCGGGTTCGACCATAGCCCAGGTGCCGTCGGCCTGACGTCTGAGAGTGGCAAAGGCGACGGTGTTGCCGCTGCCAATGGAGTCGCCCTGGGCCAGGTCTCCCATCTTCACCTGGCGCAGCCCGCAGAGGCGAAACAGGTAAGCCGGCACGTCAGGGCTCGACAAAATAACGCAGAGGTCAACGTTGCCCTCCGCTGGCTGTACCTGGCCGTCAAAGGGCATGAAGATGCGGTTGCCCTGGATATCTACGGTAATGTCGCCAAGGCCGCTCAGCACCTGGTAGCCAGCTAGGCGATCGCCCGGCTGCAGCGCCCACTTCTGGTGCAGGGTCACGTTGCGGGAGCCAGGGGCCGAGACCGATTGCGAGCAGCCCCCGAGGGCAATCGCCCCCAAAGCAGCCACCAACCCCAGACATCCAAGACTGCCAGGCAATTTTGCCGATCGAGAGCCGCTCCTGTTCACCGCTGTAGCATCCTAGGGTAGAGTAGCAACAATACACTTGAACTTAAGTGCGTTTATACTAGTATAGCCTCTTGAGTTATGCCACAGATCTTTGTCTAGGCGGTAGCTCCTATGGCCCAGAGGTGGGCAAGCGATCGCTGGTAAGGCGCTAGGATATTGAAGCCCCTAGGAGTTCTACCGTGTTTATTAGCGTTGTCACCCCCACCTACAACCGTCGGCCCATTCTCGAAAAGTGTCTGCGGGCGCTAGAGCAGCAGGTTGTTGACCCAGCCCTGGTGACCGGTTATGAGCTGGTGGTAGTTGACGATGGCTCTACCGACGGCACTCAGGACTGGCTGCGGCAGAGCAGGGTTGAGTTTCCCCACGTGCGGCTGGTAGAGCGCGATCACGGCGGTGCCGGTGCCGCCCGTACCTACGGGGTGCAGGTAGCCCAGGGCGACACCATCGCCTTTGTCGACAGCGATGTGATCATGCCGCCGGGTTCCATCCAGGCCCATGCCCAGGCTCTGATCGACGCCTACCAGCGCCTCGGTGACGATCGCGTGTTTACCGCAGGTCGATTGGTCAACACCGACAATTTTGATCAGCCGACCACTGAGCCAGCCAAGGTGACCGACTTTTCTAATGCGTTTTTTGACACGGCCAACGTGGCGATCGCCCGCCACTGGCTGCTCACCGCTGGGCTGTTTGACCCTGACTTTAGCCAGTACGGCTGGGAAGATTTGGAGCTGGGCGTGCGGCTCAAAAACTTGGGCATCTCTATGGTCAAAGTGCCCGAGGCCTTGGGCTACCACTACCACCCGCCCTTTTCCCTCGATCAAATTCCGAAGATGATCGAGCAAGAACTTCAGCGGGGGCGCATGGGGGCCGTCTTTTATCAGAAACATCCTACCCGCGAAGTGCGCATGATGGTGCAGATGACCTGGCTGCACCAGGTGCTCTGGGGCCTGCTCACCGTCGGAGGACGCCTCAACGAAAAAACCATGGCTCCCCTGTTGCGCTGGCTCATTGACCGGGGCAACCCGGCCCTAGCCCAGGAGCTAGCGAGGGTGTTTCTCAACTGGTACACCGTGCAGGGGGTCTATGCCGCCTACAGCGAACTTCAGCAGCATAGCTAGTAACTCAAAAACATTTCGGCGGCGCTGGCGATCGCCATAGCCAGTAACCCTACAGACAGATACTGAAGCACGGGCGGGCGCTGCTGACGACGGCGCTCAGCGGCACGCAACGCGCCGTAGATATGAGGAGCACCGAGCAGGAAAAAGAACAGTTGGAGGATGTCGACCTGCCGCCGCTCCGTCATTAGGGGGGATTGGGGGTTCATCGGAGATACTCCTCAGACGTTTTACAAAAGCGTAACCAGGCACAATGTAACACAACATTAAAATAACTTGTGTTATGAAGCATTATGATCACAGCAATTCTTCAGCAGCCCTGTTGGAGCTGAGCCACGAGCAACAGCAGGGCGTCAATTTTTTCCCTTAGTACGCTGGCGTGCTGGTTGGAGTGATTGATCACGATGCTAAAGACCAGAGGGGCATGGTTGGGTGGCTGTAGGTAGCCAGAGAGGGATACGTTGCCGGTCAGTGCGCCGGTCTTGCCCTGTACCCGTCCGGCTAGAGCGGTGCCGCTAAATCGATTCCTCAGGGTGCCGCTTTGGCCCGCGATCGCCAGCGAAGACTGAAAGATGGCACTTTGAGGATGTTCGGCCATCGCCTGTAAAGTCTCTACCAGTGCGATCGGTGATACCAGGTTATGGCGCGATAGCCCAGATCCATCAGTCAGACGTAGGGGCTCGCTGTTGACCCCTAACGCTGCCAGTGCCGCTTTGACCGCTGCGCCTCCCGCTTGACTGGCTTCGCTGACGGTGCCCCCAGCGGTGACTCCTAGGGTCTTAAACAGCACCTCGGCATAGAGATTATCGCTATCGCGATTGGCCGCAACTAGTAACTCCCCCAGGGGCGGTGAGAGAACTGAAGCGAGCTCTAACCCCGGTGCTGAGGTGGGGGTTTGGGTAATCACCGTCTGCCCTACCGAGATCGATCGCTGCCTAAGCGCCTGCTGCAACGCCGCAGCAAACTGTTGGGCTGGGTTTAGAACAGCCAGATCGAGAGTGCGCGGATTTGACCCAAGGGCCATTTGCCCAGTTACCCGCAGGGCAGGAGAGTCGCCGCTGCGCCAAATCGATAATGGGATGGTGGGCGATCCGCTGGCGACAGTCAGCGAGTCATTGACGATCGCCAGGGGGCCAGCGGGCATGGCTCTGGCGGGCACCACACTCAGTGGGCTACCCAACTGGGTGGGGGCGATCTGCACCGCGATCGCATTGCGGTTCAAAATCAGGCTGTTGATGGGAGAGGTAAAGGCAAACTGGGCATCGCCCCACTCCCAGGTGGGGTTGGTGGCAAACCCCGGAAAGTAGGAGTCATCTACCACCAGTAGGCCCACCCGCTGTACCCCAGCCTGGGCAATCTGCTCAGCGAGGGCGTCTAACTCGGCATCGGTCACCGTGGGGTCGCCCCGACCCACCACTCGCAGAGTTGTGACGTCCTCAGAAGCGCCATAGACGGAGGTGCGTAAGCGGTAGTCGCTGCCGAGACGGTGCAGAGCGGCGGCAGTGGTCAACAGCTTGACGTTAGAGGCCGGGGTAAACAGGCGATCGCCGTTACGGTTGTACAGGGTGCGTGGGGCTGGCCCCTGGGTTTGCAGCACTATGCCAGTGTAGGCCTCGTCTAGGGGAGGCTGACTGAGGGCAGCATCGATTTTGGGGGCGAGTTGGGCGGGGCAGAGGGCGATCGCCTGGCCGACGGGCAGCAGAGCCAGCCCCAGGCCACCCACCACCATGCTGCCTAGGAATTTCAGAGGTCTAGCAGTTGCCATCGGTCTCGCCTTTAGAACATGCCAAATCAGAAGCTTATACCGAATTCGAATTCCATACCCCCGATTCCCAAAAGGTCGAACCGTAGGGGCAAATAGTTGTTTGCCCTGCTGAATCGGGGGTAGCCAAGGAGGATCTAGTATGAGTTCGGGACAAGAAAATTTCTTGAGAAAGCAAGCTCCCTACCCCTCTGATGAGGGGTAGGGGTGGTTCACTTGCACCTATTTCTACCAAAACTTGAGTTTGCGAGAGGCGTAGAGGCACATTCTCAGCAGCACTAGCCCCTCTTTGAAGTGGGCAATATTTGAGCTGCCGTAGGTACGGGGTTGGTAGCGAATGGGCACCTCGACGATGTGCAAATTGAGCTTGGCGGCCCCAAACAGTAGATCGAAGTCGCCAAAGGGGTCAAAGTCGCCGAAGTAGGTGCGCCCAGCGGCAATGCGATCGTAGTCACTGCGCCACAGCACCTTGGTGCCGCAGAGGGTGTCTTTTAGCGGCTGCTCTAGCAAGAACGAAAACATCAGGGCAAAGATTTTGTTGGCCAGGGTATTGAGCCAGGGCATCGCCGTTTTAGAGCGAGGGTAGACTAGCCGAGAGCCATTGGCAAACTCGCCATGGCCAGCGGCTAGCACCTCAACAAAGTGAGGCAAGTCTTCGGGCGGTACCGTCAGGTCGGCATCGAGAATGATCAAAATGTCGCCCGTAGCCTGGGCAAACCCCAGCCGCACCGCGTCGGCCTTACCGCGCCCCGTCTGTTGGCAGGCCTTAAGGGTGAATGGCCCCTGGTATTGCTGCACTACGCTCTGGATGGTTTCCCAGGTGCTGTCTTGAGAATGGCCTTCGACAAAAATGACTTCGGTATGCGCCCCCAGGGGCGGCAGGCGATCGATCGCAGCGGCAATATTCCCCGCCTCGTTGCGGGCAGGGATGATCACCGAGCAGGTGGGCGGCCTAGACTCTACAACCGGGACAGGCTCTGGTCGCGCCACCACAAAGTTTGTCAGACACAGGTGCTTGACCAAGGGCAGGGGCGCCACCCAGCGGTTTACGACCCTCGACAGCAGTGGCACCTGCTTAGGCAAGAGAAACCGGCGACCGCGTTTGAGAGGTCGGTAGCCGGTCACGGTGAGCAGGTTGGCGACATCGTCAATGCCCAGCCAGTTTTGGGTGGGCTGGGGGCGACGCTGGCCCATGGCTTCGGCCAAGCTCAGCAGCGGCTCCCACAAAAAGTTGTGGAAGCTCAAAATCAGCCGAGTATGGGGCTGGCAAAAGGGCTGCAACCGCTGGAGCACAGCCTGAATGTCACCTAAACAACCCATCACCCCCGACAGCACGATGTAGTCAAACTGACGGTGGCTGGGTTCCAGTTGCTGAGGTTCTAGGGTTTCGGCGTCGAGATTGTAAAAGACGAGGTCAGGGTGCTTTTGGCGGGCGATCGCCACCACTGCCGGGGCAAAATCAATCCCGACGCCCACCGCTGGGGCCGTAGCGTGGAGTAGATCGCCCGTGCCACAGCCCACCTCTAGCACCCGACTGCCGGGAGGAATGATAAACCGATGGAGCCGAGCCAGATCGCCGTAGAAGTAGCGGTTACGCCGACTCCAGCGGTCTAGCTCGGGGGCTATGCGGTCAAAATAGGCCCGAATGTCTTGCTTGAAGTCTTGCTTGGGGGCCTCAAGCAGCGACGATGAAGGGGCTTTAATCACAACCGTCTAACTCAATCTAGGCAGCGTCTTCCCGCTCAATGTAAAGAAACAGGAAGGCCATGGCGACGGCGGGGAACACAATACCCACCAGAGGAACCAGAATAGAGGGCAAAAAGGCGGCTGGCATAGGGTTTTCTACCTTATCGAGAAACATCACAGCATGAGCATAAGACTACTGCCAATGGGTGCCCAGTATGTCCGGTTCGTTACAAACTTTCTCACTCACCCAGGGCAGTTTCTCCGTCATGCAGGCGCGAGTGCCACCAGGCCTTGGTTTGGGGGTCTAGTTTAGCGGTGTAAAGGGTGGTTACAAAGGCTTGGGCACCGTAGCTGTGGCCCACAATTTCGACACAGTAGGAGGGCGACTTGCGGGTGGCCATGTCAGGCACCAAGCGCTTGCCGATGCGCCGCCAGCTCGGCTCTTTGCCTCGCCACTGAATGCGACAGCAGGGCCAGGGCAACTGCTCGCGGTCAAACAGACGACAGCAAGGCCCCACCACTCGATAGGTGAGATGCGCCCCCGGACTCTGAAAAACATGGCCTGAGGGCCAGGGATGCTCTGAGGTGGGGGGCAGGGACGGTATCATAACTCTGTGTAACGACTGGCCAATGTTGTGAAGTAGTCTGTTGTGAAGTAGTCTACGGGATTTTTTATGCCTGAGCCAATTACCCCGGCAGTCAGCGATCGCATCTGTAAACATATGAACGATGACCACGCCGAAGCCGTTTTACTCTACGCCACTGCCTACGGCAACCAGCCCGCTGCCACCGCCGCCACGATGCAATCGGTCGACCCCGAAGGCATGACCCTGGCGGTTACCGTAGACGGCGACCCAACCACCGTGCGGGTGCCCTTTGATCACACCCTAGAGGGGGCTGAAGACGCCCACCACACCCTGGTGGCCATGCTCAAACAGGCTCGAACCTAGGGCTTTGCCATGAGCGTTTCGGTGCAATTTTTACCCGGTGGTGTCACCGTCGAAGCCGAGGTCGGCGAGCCCCTGCTGGCGGTGGCCGATCGCGCCGGGGTAAACATTCCCACAGGCTGTCTGATGGGGTCGTGTCACGCCTGCGAGGTCGAGTTAGAGGGTGCCACAGACCCGATCTGTGCCTGCATCTCGGCGGTGCCGCCGGGACAAAACCCTGTCGTGATCAATCTCTACGTTGACCCCACCTGGTAAAAACCCAATCTATGGAAAACCAGACCGCCCCCGGCTACGCACCCATCCTGGCCGCTCTAGAGCGCCTGATCGATATCATCGCCCAGCTGCGCCACCCCGAAACCGGCTGCCCGTGGGATCTGGCCCAGACCCCCACTAGCCTGATTCCCTTTGTGATCGAAGAGGCCTACGAGGTGGTGGATGCCTTGCAGGTGGGTGACCAGGGGGCGATCGCCGAGGAGCTAGGCGATCTGCTGCTGCAAGTGGTACTGCAAGCGCAGATCGCCAGCGACGAGGGCAGCTTTGATCTGGCTACCGTCGCCACTGGCATTGCCGACAAGCTGGTGCGTCGCCATCCCCACGTCTTTGGCGATGCCGTCAGCGATACCCCCGAGGCGGTCAGCCAAACCTGGGATCAGATCAAAGCCGAGGAAAAGGGCATCGCCCACGAGCCCGACAAGCTGTCGCCCAAACTGACCAAATACAGCCGCACCCTGCCGCCGCTGATGGCCGCCAGCAAAATCTCTGTCAAAGCTGCCAAAGCCGGGTTTGAGTGGGAGACCATTGACGACGTCTGGGAAAAATTTCACGAAGAACTGGGAGAATTTCGCCAGGCGATCGCCCACGAACCGAAGGAAAATCAGCAGGCGGAGCTGGGCGACCTGATCTTTACCCTGGTCAACCTAGCCCGCTGGTATGGCCTTGACCCTGCCGAGGCCCTGCAAAGCACCAACCGTCGCTTCATTCGCCGCTTTGAGCTGGTAGAGTCTGCCGCTGACAAACCCCTGGGCGACTACTCTATCGATGAGTTAGAAACCCTATGGCAACGAGCTAAAGCCAACTTAGCCCATCGACCAGACTGTTGAAACAGTTACCCTGCCTGATCTCGTTCTAGCCAGCCGCGCATCTTGCCAGGGTTGAGCAGGCCGTGGGGGTCAACCTCAGCTTTAAAGTTCACCTGCACAGCATCCACTTTTTTCATGCCGCCGTCTTCGAGCAGGTACGTGTGGGGGTTGGCGATCAGCGCACCGTGGCTTTCGTGGTAATGGATGATCTCCGCCAGCCGTTCGGGCGTTGAGTAGCGCACAATTTGCAGCGCTGCTGGAATCGTGTTGCCCCCCATCCGCAGATACTCCAGATGCATGATCACCTCGTCGCCGAAGTGTTCGTAGAAGTGCTGCACCCGCTCCAGCTTAGGGTCGTAGGGAAACAGGGTTTGCAGGTAGGTAAGCGACGGGTCGTGGCTGCGGGCGTGGAGGGTGGTGTGGTTCCAGGTGAACTCGGCCAGGGGCGCGCCTTTGCTGGCATCATGGGCCGATTTGCTATAGGTGATGGTGCCGCCAAACTCGTTCACCAGTTCGCCAAATAGCGCCAGGGAGGGCTCGGCCACCATCACCAGGGCTACGGCTTTGCCCTCGGGCAGGTGGGGATGAAGGGCGGTAAAGTAGCTGGGGATGGGCCAGGCATGGATGCTGATCAGTTTTTTGATCAGTCCGTCGGCATCGCCCAGGGCCTGGCCGAAGTGGGCCGCAGTCATAAAGTCGTCAAAGGCCACGATCGCTTCAGCCCAGGGATAGGCCGGCCCCAGGGGAATTTCTAGCTCGGTGATAATGCCATTGGTGCCGTAGGCATGGTTGACCTTTTGCACCGCGTCGCCCCGCAGCTCGATAACGCGAGGGCTGTCTTCCATGGTGACCACACGCACGGCGTTGAGGTTGCCGCGATCGCGCAGCTGCCCATAGGTAATCGACCCAATGCCGCCGCTACCGCCGCCGATAAACCCACCAATGGTGGCGGTGCGGTAGGTGGAGGGGTACATGCGCAGTTCCCAGCCGGTTTCGCGGGTCACTTTGTCGATGGCTGAGAGCTTGGCCCCCGGCTCTACCCAAGCGGTGCCTGGCTCGACCCGCTTCACCCGATTCATTTTGCTCAGATCTAGCACAACGCCACCCTCTAGGGGTATGCACTGGCCGTAGTTGCCGGTGCCTGCCCCCCTTACGGTGACGGGCACCCGCGCCTCTACGCAGACCTTGGCCGCCGCCAGCACCTCGGCTTCATCCCTAGGACGCACAATTAAGTCGGCGACTAGGTGAGCCAGCTGCTCGTGCAAAATGGGGCTGAAGTAGTAATAGTCCTTCGAGAGCTTTTCGCGCTGGGTGGCATCACGAATGGTTTCTATGGCACCAAAGGCTTGGGCCAGAGCATCCCAGTCGGCGGTGGAGGTAGCCAGGGTCATAGGTCGAGGCGGCAAAGGGTTACTTTTGCTAGTGTAAAGCCCTTTGTATCGAGGAATATATGCGGCGACGGCTGCGGTGGAGTTTAGTAGTGACTGTTACAGAGAATTGCCTCTGTTTCATCTGTCTACTGACCCAGAATGAAAATCGCCACCTGGAATCTTGAACGGGCGCTGCCCCAGTCTGCCAAGGCGGAGCGGCAGCACCAGTGGATGGGCCGCATTGACGCCGATATTTGGATTTTGACAGAAACTCATGGGGAGATTGCCCCAGGGGCAGGCTATCGCTCCGTGGCTAGCGATCTGCCCGATCGCCCTAGCGAAACCGGTGAGCGCTGGGTACAGATCTGGGTGCGCGAAGACTGGGCGATCGCCCCCCTCTCCACCAGCGATGAGGCTCGCACAGCCTGTGCTCTGGTCAGTTTATCAAACGGACAACAATGCCTGGTATACGGTACCGTGCTGCCCTGGTTGGGCAGCAGTTGGCGATCGCACTCAGCCACCGAGGCCTTTGCCGCAGCCGTTGCCACCCAGCAGGCCGACTGGCAACGGCTGCGAGCCGCTTACCCCCATGCAGCCCTGATCGTAGCCGGAGACTTCAACCAAGATTTGAATGCGCTGCACTACTACGGATCGCGCCGCAACAAAGAGGTGTTGCGCCAGGCCCTGGCCGAAGCCGGTCTAGACTGCCTCACTGCCGGAGAACATGACCCCATACACCGGCTGATCAATGGCCAGCACTCCAATATTGACCATATCTGCGTCGCGTGGAATTCGTCAGAACGACTGCACGAATCCTTTGTGTGGCCCCCTCGGCTAGAGGATTTGCGCGGGCTATCTGACCACTTCGGCATCGGAGTTGCGATCGCGTTTCCTGAGCCCACCGAGACGACCTAATCTGCGTTCAGCACCAGAAAATTCTCTGGCAAATCAGGATCACTGTCTCTTTCTTGGCAGGGGGAGGGGTGAGTCAAAACTCACCACAGACAAATTTTGCTGACCGCAATGTTGCCGCCAAAGCACACCGCCACGTCAGAGTCGGGGTCATAGCGGCGCTGGCCGTAGTCGCCCGCATAGTAAAACTGTCCCTGGTCAATTTTGAACTCGGTCGGCAGGGGCTGGGTGCAGGTGGTGCAGTGAATGATGTCGGGGTCAGGGGCGCCCGGCTGGAGGTGGGGCAGATTCACATTCCAAAAGCAGCCTGGAGGAGGCGTTTCAGCCATTAGGGTCTGAATCACTCGTGCCGTTAGGCGAGTTGCCAAGGCCCAGTCTATGGGCCGCCGATTTTGAATATAGTGGGAAATGGCAATGCCCGGCACCCGCAGCAGCGCCGCCTCGAGCACGGCTGCTACCGTCCCCGAGAGATAAATATCGGCCCCCATGTTGCCCCCGGCGTTGATGCCTGAGAGCACCCAGGTGGCCTCTGGGCAGAGGTGACCCAGGGCAACGCGGGCGCAGTCAGCTGGGGTACCGCCGATGGCAAAGGCCCTAGACTCGCGCTGGGTGATGGCGATCGCGCCGCCTCGATTCATCTGATGGCTACAGCCCGACAGGTGCTGGTCGGGGGCGACGACCCAGTTGGGGCGATCCCCAAGGGCAGAGCGCAGGGCCGCAATGCCGGGAGCATCGATGCCGTCGTCGTTGGTAATCACTAAGGTCATAGGTGGGGGGCCTGTAGTTGGGCCTCTAGGGAAGCTTCAGGGTCAATCCGAAGCATGTCCAAATCGGCGGCAGCGGCTCCGCTCCCCCACACCACCGAGCGGCTGCCCGCTGATAGCGCGACGGGCAGCGATCCGGCTGAGGTCAGCCAGATGGTAGCGCCCTGGGGCAGAGAACTGAGCGATCGCACAGCCGGATCTGGCTCTACTCCAGCCAGCACGTGCATTACCCGGCTAGTCTCCCGCAGCAGGGTGCCATCGATCGCGTCCTCCCTTGGGGGCAGCCACAGGGCGGCGGTAAACCCCTGCTTGAGGGCGTAGATAAAGAGAGACGCCGCCGCCACCACCGCCTGTTCAAAATCTGCCTCGGGCCAACGGGCGGCGGTATTGAGGGCAATCACTACTTCGCGACTGGCAGTCATAGTTTCTAGCTCGCGCACCCGCAGCTCGCCGTAGCGGGCGCTGGTGCGCCAGTGAATGAGCCGGGTGGGGTCGCCCCAGCGGTAGGGCCGCAGGGCTCGGGTCACCCCCTGGGTGTCGGCCTGGGCCACCGGGCTGTAGCGCCAGTGCTGACCGTGGCGAGGTCCCACGGTATCGAGCAGGGGGCAGCGCTTCAGGGGCAGCACCTGAGGATAGACTACGGCGGTGGCGGGGGCGGGCTGCGATCGCCGCGACCAGAACAGTCCCAGGGGTGCTGCCGTGCGCAAATCAACCCTGGGCCATTGGTAAACGCCCCGCCGTGTGGTGGGCACCTGGTAGCGCCAGGTGTGGGTTTGGCCGCCAGTCAGAGTCTCAACCGCCGTCACCTGCACATTGCCCAGGCGGCTGGGCAGCGGGTCAATCACCTGAAACATCCCCTTCGTCTGGCGCTGGGGGTTGCGAATCTCTAGCTGCACTTCTAGGGGCACCTCGGCGGTGACGGGCAGAATGGGCGATCGCGTCACCACTAGCCCCTGCAAATTTCTAGGCGGCAGCACCGCCGCTACCATCAGCAGCGCCAGTATGACGCCGCTAATGACATATAGCCAGCCCGCCAGGGTATTAGTCGCCGCCGCAAAAAAGAACAGCGCCAGCCCCAGCAGCAGCCAGCCCACGTAGGCAGGGTTGACCCAGTGATTTTCGAGCCAGTTGGTGAAGCGCGCCGCAAATTTCATCAGATTGCCTTACCCTAACTAGCAGAGCATACCCAAATGCAACCGGCATGGGAAATTAGCCCTTGTTTTCAGCTACGCCTATGGAAACGTTCAGTACCCTACTACCGCTGATTGGGTCTTTGACTGGAGTATTACTAACCGGGGCGATCGGAGTCGCCACTTACTCTTGGCAAGAGAGAGCCAAGCGACAAACCGAACTCACCGAGCGCAGGCAAAAGCTCTATGAAGATCTCAACGGGGCGCTGTTTGGCCTCATTCTGGCAAAAACCAACCAAGACCGCCGCAGAATCTTAGCCGACATCGAAAAAGGCTGGTTATTTGCCTCAGACGACGTCTTAGCAGCTCTATTTAAGTATATAGAAATCTACGATCGCCACTGGGTCAGCGCCAGCGGCGATATTCAAACCCTAATTCGCACCGATGAAACAGCCAGAAGCACCCTTGAAAATGCCATGGCCGACATTTTCTTGGCCATGCGTCGCGATTTGCGATCTACTCAAATCTCAGCTTCCTTGGCCCACGACTACATGCGCTTCTATCAGTGTGGACTGCTGGACAGCGACCCAGCCCAGAAAGCTTGACTACCGCGCAGGGTAGAACAACCGTCGCCTAGTGCCGTTCTACCCTACGTAAACCTGGGACTATCTACCGCTTCACCAGCTTCTTCGACAGCTTGCGCAGGCGGATCGACTCAGGGGTAATTTCGACCAGCTCATCGGGGCCAATGTACTCCAACGCCCGCTCTAGGCTCATGTCGATGGGAGTTTGCAGCTGTACCAGTTCGTCGCCACCGGCCGCCCGGTGGTTAGTCAGCTGCTTGGTCTTCGAGACATTGAGCTCCAGATCTTGGTTGCGGTTGTGCTCACCCACAATCATGCCCTTATAGACCTTCACCCCAGGGCTGATGAAGAACACGCCCCGGTCTTCAGCGTTTTTGAGGGAGTAGAAAGTGGCCACCCCTTCTTCAAAGGCGATTAGCACCCCATTGCGGCGGGCCTCAATATCACCGCAGAGCACCCGGTAGTCTAAGAAGCTGTGGTTCATGATGCCAGCACCCCGGGTTAGGCGCATAAACTCGCCGCGAAAGCCAATCAGACCCCGGGCCGGAATCACAAACTCCAGGGTAGCGCGACCGTCACCCATGATTCGCATGTCTTGCAGCTCACCCCGACGCTGGCCAATGCGCTCCATGCAGCCGCCGACGCCCTCTTCGGGCACGTCGAGCACCAGCAGTTCGTAGGGTTCGCAGGGCTGGCCGTTGACTTCGCGGTAGATCACCTGGGGCTGGGAGACCTGAAACTCATAGCCTTCACGGCGCATGGTTTCGATCAAAATGCCCAGGTGCAGCTCGCCCCGGCCCGACACCGAGAAGCGATCGGGGGAGTCGGTGGGCTCGACCCGCAGAGCCACGTTGGTCTCAAGCTCGCGCATGAGGCGATCGCGCAGCTGCCGCGAAGTGACAAAGGTGCCCTCTTGACCCGCAAAAGGCGAGTCATTGACCACAAAGGTCATCTGTAGGGTGGGCTCATCGACTTTGATCAGGGGCAGAGCCTGGGGATTGGTGGGGCAGGTGATGGTTTCGCCAATGTTGGCATCGGCAAAGCCCGCCACCGCCACGATATTGCCCGCCGAGGCCGACTCAATCTCAATGCGGCGCAGGCCGTCAAAGCCCAGCAGCTTAGAAATCTTCGACTTCACCAGGCTGCCGTCTTCTTTGACCAGGGCCGCCTGCTGGCCAGCATTGATCACCCCGTTGTGAATTTTGCCAATGATGATGCGGCCCAGGTACTCGGAATAGTCGAGGGTGGTGACCTGAATTTGCAACGGCTTTTCAGAGTCGCCGACCGGGGGCGGCACATGGTCGAGAATCGACTCAAACATGGGCTTCATATCGACGCCCTCGTCTTCGAGCTTGGTCTTGGCGTAGCCTGCCAGCCCCGAGGCAAACAGATAGGGAAAGTCGCACTGATCGTCGTCAGCACCTAGCTCGATGAAGAGATCGAGCACCTTATCGACGGCACCATGGGGCTCAGCTTGAGGGCGGTCAATTTTGTTGACCACCACAATCGGGCGCAGACCTTTCTCCAGAGCCTTTTTCAGCACAAACCGGGTCTGGGGCATCGGGCCTTCGTTGGCATCGACGATCAGAATGCAGCCATCGACCATGCCCAGCACCCGCTCTACCTCGCCGCCAAAGTCGGCGTGGCCAGGGGTGTCGATAATGTTGATCAACGTCTCACCGTAGTGAACGGCCGTGTTCTTCGAGAGAATGGTAATGCCCCGCTCCCGCTCCAGGTCATTGGAGTCCATCACGCAGTCTGGTACCTCTTCCCCCTCGCGAAAAATGCCGGACTGCCTGAGCAGGGCATCGACAAGCGTGGTCTTGCCGTGGTCAACGTGGGCAATAATTGCAACGTTGCGAATGGGAATCGTCATAACTGTGTAAAACCTGGGCGACAGTGAGCGGGCAACGAAACTACCCCCGAGCGCCAAACCTAAGGATGCTCAAGACAAGTTTCGAATATGCAAAAATACTTAACAATTGTAGCTCATTAAACAGACCGTTGGTGAAAGCCGCTGGCCCAGATTCAGAGCAATGGAATCGCACTCAACTCGTTATCGTCACCATCTTGCTTGAGCATAGATGGACTAACTCACCGGATTTGCCCAGGATGTCGACTGACAAGACATTGCAAAACAAAATCAGAGGGCCGAAAATTCGGAACCCTCTGATTTTAAGAAGCGCATTGAAGAAATTGTTAGCTACATCTACTCAGCTGTAGCTAACGGGCCAGACTACATAGTCAAGCCAGCGGCCTGAACCTTCTCCACCTGCTTTTTCTTCAGCACCAGCATGATCTGGGTTAGCATCACCGCCGCCAGGAAGGCGACGAGACCCTTGATGCGATTGGGGCTTTGCAGCACGATTTCGGTATCCATCTGGCCAAATCCGCCCACGTTAGGGTTGGTGGTCAGGGGCTTACCGGCTTCTACGGCGTCGCCCTCGGCCACCAGCAGCTCAGGACCGGCGGGGATAGTTTCAGTGACTTCGCTACCGTCGTCAGATTGGATAGTGACCAGATAGCCACCGGCAGCTTGGGACTCTACATCGGTGACAATGCCGCTGGCGGTGGCGTTGTAGACCGTGTTGTTGCTGGCCTGACCCGTGGGGTAGACCTGGCCACGACCTCGGTTACCGCCGACGTGAATCTGATATTTGCCAAAGGAAACTGACTTGTTGGTTGCCGGGTCGGGAGACAGCACGGGGAAGATAATCTCTTGATACTGCTCACCGGGCAGGGGGCCAACCAGGAGGATATTTTCCTGAGTGTCGCTGTAAGGCAAGAAGTAGGTGCTGCCGACTTCTTCCTTCAGCTCTTCGGACATGCGATCGGGGGGAGCTAGCTTAAAGCCCTCGGGCAGCACCACGACCGCGCCGACGTTGAGGCCGCCCTTACTGCCGTCGCCCAGTACCTGCTGGGAGGCGAGATCGTAGGGAATCTCAACTTTGAGCTTGAAGACGGAGTCGGGCAGCACTGCCTGGGGCACCTCTACCTTGGTGGGTTTTGCAGCCAGGTGGCAGTTGGCGCAGACGATGCGGCCGGTGGCCTCGCGGGGTACTTCGTAGTTTTCTTGGGCCCAGAAGGGATAGGCCTGGGCGGTCTGGGGCATCGCCAGCCACCCGGTTGCCACAGTCAGAATGGCGGCGCAGGTAATGGCGAGGGGGCGCAGGCCGTTGATTAATGCAGCGAATTTATTCATGCGTTCAAAGGAGATGTCAGCTATGTCAACGGAGAACGGGATAGCAGATGGCCAAATGGCTGACGAGACCAAGTCCAGCTCAAGCTCTGTAGGGTTTCCACGGGTAAAACTCGACAGCTTAGGCTGGGTTGGGTTTAGCCTAGGCCCACCAGGGATTTTCGCCAGTGCGGAAGTCGGTCTCAGTCCAGGGGGTGAGGGAGACTTTGTCATCTTCGGTGACATCGGCATGAGCCAGGGCCAGAGACAAGGGGGCCGGGCCGCGCACTACTTTGCCGGTGGCGTCGTACTGGGAGCCGTGGCAGGGACACATAAACTTGTTTTCGCTGGCGTTCCAGGGAACGACGCAGCCCAGGTGGGTGCAGATGGAGCTAATGCCGTAGCTCTCTAGGGAACCGCTCTCTTGGATTACTAGGTAGGTGGGGTCGCCCTTGAGACCCTGAACCAGGACGCGATCGCCCGCATTGTGGGTCGCCACAAACTGGCTGGCGATCACGTCGTTGCCCAGCTCGTTTTTGGCTGTCACCCCGCCGCCTGCGCTACCGCTGGAGGGAGGAATAAAGTATTTGATCACGGGATAGAGCATGCCCCCAACGGCCCCAGAGGCGGCCCCCAGCAGCAGCAGGTTCATAAATTGGCGGCGTCCCAAATCGGGGACATCGGAGGTTCCAGAAACTTGAGTCATAATCCAGACTGGTATACCTGTTTCAAACGTACTAGCAGCTATCAATGGCGGTGGCTGAGCAGGGGGTTAGCCAACAGAACTGTAGCCCGTTACGCTAGCCCGGCAAACCCTTAGCGAGGCACCAATTTGGAGCATTCCCGATGTCGCTGACCATGCCTTAAGCTTTACCAATCGTATTATTGCACCTCGCTGTTTCCAGAAAATCGTTGCTAAACGTTAAGGAGGCTGGGCGATCGCGCTTTTCCTAGGGCAAAGGCCAGAAAAATGGGCAAGCCAAGGCCTATAAGCCTCTGAGAAAGCTTTAGGATATGAAAATCCACATAAAAACAACTTTTTTTCGTTTTTTTAGCCATTCAAGGTGCTTTTTAGGGCCAGAAAGGGGCAGCCACCTTGGCCAAACGGATGGATCGTATGGTAAAGAAATGTATAGGTGGCAGCGATCGCCCCAGCGGAGAAACGCAATGACCGGAGCCGAGCTACAGACACTATTGATAGACAAGTGGGGCTTCTCCTTTGACGTGCAGTTTCGGCGCACCCAGGGCAAGATTTTCTTCCAGGTGATGTGGCGCTACCTAGAGCAGGCGTCATTTCCCCTCAGCGAGGAAGAATACCTGGCCCACCTCAACCAGGTGGTGCTCTATTTGCACGAGTGGGGGCAGGCTGACTACGTGCAGCAGTGGATCGCCCAGACCCGCGAGCGTCCCCGACTGGGCAAGGCCGTCAGCATTCCCCTCACCCTGGGAGAGCGCGCATTGGAATGGCTGACGGACGAGTTTTGAGCAGTTAGTTTTGAGCAGTTAGGAAATTGGAACAGAAAATACCCCCATGGAGGGGCGCAGGGCCTGTGCCCTCGTAAGCAAGCAAGCTCCTTGGGTATTTTTTGTCAGAATTGTCTTTAATTTGGGACAAAGCTCAGTCAGTATGGGTTCTTGCTGGGCGGATGCGCCATACAGGTGCCGGGGGCTGTAACCCCCGCGTCAGCGTTCGTATAGTTCAATCGGGAGCTGGTCGGGGTCTTGAAAAAAGACGAAGCGCTTGCCGGTCAGCTCATCCAGGCGGATTGCTTCTGTGGCGACCTGGGCGGCCTGGAGCTGCTGAACAGCCCCGTCTAAATCATCCACCACCAGGGCCAGATGTCGCAGCCCCTGGGCCTCGGGGCGAGAGGGCCGAGGCGGTGGGTCGGGGAACGAGAACAGCTCGATCTGGGTGCCGTCGGGTAGTGCCAGATCGAGCTTGTAGGACTGGCGCTCAGCTCGATAGGTTTCGCGACGGGTTTCTAGACTCAATACCTGGGTGTAGAACTGCTTGGAGCGGTCATAGTCGCTACAAATGATCGCGACATGGTGGATACCCTGGCAAAATGACATGGCAACTCAAGAGATAGCTATGGCCAGTCTAGTTGAGCCATTTCCCAGATGAACGCTCGCCAGTTAGCGACGTTATCCATAGTTAAGGATCCGTAGATAAAGGATGCCAATGAGCGATCGCAACCCGCCCCTGCCTGAACCCAGCCTGACCTCACCGGAATTTCCGCCCAGTCACCCATCGGTAGAGGATCGGGATGAAGGCAGCGGGCACCGGCAAGACGGGCTGATTTTGCTGGGGCTGTGGCTCTTGGTGGCGATCGCCGATGGCCTCTGGCTGCTCAATGACCAAGCCCCCCCCGCCTGGGACCAGGGCGAACACCTGACCCGCGCCCTGCACTTTTGGGGAGTGCTGCAACAGCTAGAGTGGTTTAACCCCGACTGGTGGACGACCCTGTGGCGGCAGTCGCCGGGCTATCGGGCACCGCTGGTTTACCTGGCGACGGTGCCCATATTTAACCTGCTGGGGCGTGGATTTGACCAGGCGGTGGTGGTCAACACCCTCTTTGCCGGGGTGCTGATGGCGATTTTGTACGGGCTGGGGCGCTACCTGTTTGGCCGCGCCACCGGGCTGTGGGCGGCAGGGCTGAGTTTGCTAGTGCCCATGCTCTACGCCCTGCGGCTCGACTATTTGCTCGATCTAGGGCTGGTGACGGCGGTGACCGCCACCTTTGCCAGCCTGACCGCCTGGCGGGGGGCCAAGCCAAAGGCGCGGTGGGGCTGGGCGATCGCCGCCGGGCTGGGGGTAGGGCTGTCGATTTTGGCCAAGCCCACGGCGGTTTTGTTTTTGGTAGTGCCTTTGGGGTGGGTTGCGATCGAATCGGTTCTCACCCGGCCTCGCTGGCAGCATATAGCCCAGTGGGGGCTGGCGGCCTTAGCAGCCTGGGCCATCTGCGGCCCATGGATTCAAACCAACTGGCTGACGATTTTGACCAACAGCCAGAGCAACAATGCCAACTGGGTGCCCCCAGAACTGGTGCCGGGCAGTGCCTGGTCAGTGCTCAGCTACTACGCCCGCATGGTGCCCCGCCTGGTGACCTATAGCTTCCTCGCGGCGGGCCTGGTGGGCGGTATTCTCGGCGCGCTCTTGTTTCGCTCTAGGGGAGAATCTGACCGTGGGATAGGTTTGTCATCGGCCCTGAGGTGGCGATGGCCCTGGCTGGGCAGCTTCTTGCTGGGCAGCTATGCCCTGCTAACCCTGCTGCAAAACAAAGACCCGCGCCACATGGCCCCGGCGGTGCCGGTGCTGGTGCTGGTGCTGGCTCGGGGGCTCACGCTCTTGCCGGGGCGCGGCGGGCGCTGGCTGCGCTGGGCATTGGTTGGCCTCATGGCGGTGCTGATGGTGGCAGCGGTGCTGCCCGGTGGTCCCCTGCCCGCCAGTCGGCTCATGCGTACCCTCTATGCCGGCCCCGCCTGGCCCCATGCAGAGGTGATCGAGGCCATTACGACCGAGGCTCCCTACCTGCGATCGACGGTGGGAGTAATTCCCAACACACCCCAGATCAACCCGCTCACCTTTGACTTCTATGGGGCGGCCCAAGGCTTTCGGGTCTACAGTCGCGAGCTGGGCTTTAACCCCGAGTTTATGCCCCTCGATGCCCGGTCTGTGCCCTGGATGGTGACCAAAACCGGCGACCAGAGCCCCACCACCGAGACCAAGGTGGCCCTGGGCACACTGATCGAGCAAAGCCCAGCGTTTCGGGTAGCCCAAACCTGGCCCCTGCCCGATGGCTCAACCCTGTCGCTGCACCACCAGACCCAGCCTCCGGTGGAGGTTGCTCCCAGCTCTCAGGCGACCACTGAAGTGACCCTGGCAGCGGTGGAGCTGCCCACCGCCGCCGCCCCCGGCCAGACCATCCCTGTCACCTACGAGCTGCTGGGGCCGTGGGATGCACTGGGCCGGGGGTTATTGGTGCTGAGTTGGGAACCGGTGAATCAACCCGGTGCGATCGCTTGGATCCATGACCACGGCATTGGTCTGGGGCAACTGCTGGCCGCGCCTGGCACGGTGAATTCGACAGACTCTTTTGCCGTCACAGAGCACCTGGGCATGGCGCTGCCGGAGACTCTCTCCCCTGGCACCTACCGGCTGCGGGCAGAGTATCTAGATCGGCGGACGGGAGAGGCTCAACCGTTGACCGTTCCATCCACGACCTTGGCCATCGACCCCACTATTCCTTCTGTGTCGGCACCGGAGCCTGACCTGGTTGGAGTGCTCCACGGCCTCAGCCAGGGGTTGGCTCGAGGCGAGCTAGACCCCATCTTTGCCACCGTGGGGCGCATCAACCAGTACGACCCAGTTCAAGACTATCTGCCCCAGGCAGAGCAGGCCATGGCCCACCGGCTCAGCCAAGACCCTGAGGGGCTACCCTGGTTCTACACCAAGGTGATGGCCCAGGTGCTACAGCAGAATGACCAGGGGGCAATCGCCACCCTCAATCAGCTCACCACCGTGGCCCCCGAGAATATCTATCACTGGCTGTACCTGGGCTTTGTGCACATCTACGCCTGGCAGCCCCGCCAGGCCGATCGCGCCCTGACTCGGGCGGCGGCCATTGACCCCACCCTGCCCGAGCTACAGGTATTGCAGGCGGCCGCAGCCCTACAGAGGCTGAATCTATGGCAAACTTGGCAACACCTCCGCCAGAGCGGCCTGCTGGGCTAATCGTCGGCCAACGAAAGTCAAGACCCCGGGCTGGCACTGGCGCTGGCTCAAACCAAATGGCGCGATCGGTGGAGCGCCTCCAGTGGCTAGGCAACCATCATGGCCTAAGGGCTGTCATCCATTAGTCACGTATGGCCCAAAGATCAGAGGTTACAGCCCTTAGCCTGGTGTTTAGGACAGGCGTGGCAGGGCTTGTCCCACAAGGGTTTTGGTTGCAATTGATGACACGCCCTAGAGTACGCCTCCTAAAATAGCGGTACCGTGGCCTCTAGGACAGCGCCAAAAAATGTATCGTTAAACTGCACTAGAGGTGCTGAGGATCGGCCAAAGCTCACGCCGCCATAGACGCTCACTCGCACTGCCGGAGAGATACGGTAGGCCACTTGTCCTAGCACCTGTTGAAAGGTATCGTGCCGCTCTTGGGATGTGTAGTCAATAAGATTGATTTGATAGCTAAGGCCGGCCTGAAGCTGGGGAGTAATGTCGTAGCCCAGATAGGCACCCGCCGCCTGAAACAACCGGCTGAAATCAGTCAAGGTTGTGCCTGAAAGAGACTGAGCGCCATTGAACTGAACCAGGTAGTAAGAGTCAAGGGTCACACTCGTCGCTAGCGGGTCGCGCCGACCTAGGGTTAAGCCGAGAGAAGTATTTTTAAAGAACTGCGATCGGTTGGGGCCAGGACGAAATAGCTCTTGGTAGCCAAAAATAAGCTGTCCGTAGCTGCGGGGCGATATCCCCTGGCGAATCCCTACTCGAAACCGCAGATCATCGTAGTTGAGGGCTGACTGACTGACGTAGCGCTGTAGGCCCACATCGGCAGTAGCGATGAAGGCCGTCTGGGGACCAAGGGGTGGATACAAGGCAAGGCCAATGGATGGCCGCAAAAAGGTATCGCCAGTCAGCCCTCTCACAACGTCGGTCGTCAGTAAGATATTGTCGCTGTTGGCGATCGCCATCCGGGCCAGTAAAAACCCAAATTTTGGCCTAGGCGACTCGGCCAGAGCAGGAAAGATGGGCTGGTCACGAATACGCAGGATGCCTAGGTCAGGGTCTTCTACCAGCCCCCGCACCTGTACTGTCCCCAGTTCTGGGTCTGGGGTTGAGGTATCTAGGGGGGGCGCGTCTGGGTCAGTCTCGACCTGGGCCAAGGGAAGGTCTAAGGTTAGGGTTGGCTCAGCCTGAGCCAGCGGCGGTGAAGTGGCTAGGGCAGAGGCCTCAGTCAGATAGGGAGCTGACAGGGTATCTGTGGGTCGCTCTGTGGGCGGCTCTGACAGAAGGGCAGGCTCGTTCTCTGGTGCTACGGTGGGTGTCGCTCTGTTGACAGCGAGGGGCGTGAGTCGATCTGGCTCGACTCTGAGCAGCGGCGGGGGCGGCGGGGCCACTGAGGTGGGGTCTGTTTCTACGCCGCTGGCGTAGCTGGGGGCGGTAATGCCGATGGTAGCGGGAGTGCCCAGCAATCCTAGAATGGCCCAAAGGGATGGAAAGAGGTGGTGCCGCTGTATCAATGAAGTTTGCCTGCTTGACAGGTTTGCCATATTGTCACCAGCAGAATCACTGATTTAGATCAGTATTCCTGAATCTACTCCTTAGATTCACAAAATATTAAAGAACGAAAAAACAAGATTTATGAACTAGGGCTGGGCTCCTGGGGCAAGGCGCGATCGCATTTGGCCGCAGCGATCGCTGTAATTCATAAGGCAAAGGTCTTTGACGATCAGTTGGAGGGTTGCGGTTGTCTGAGCTACCCGGCAGGGTGAAGCATTGCCCTGGCCTCTAGAACCAGGTTTGGAGTGGGCATTCTAAGGCCGGGCAGAGGCGTGCGATCAGAGTGACGCGATCCTGAGTCCTAAGGATGGCATCTCTCCCTTGTCTGCGTTCAATGCGGCCAGGCTTTTGCCAATAGTTATTGACTGACGGTGCCATGGATATTCCTCAGAGTGGTTTTTGGGCAACGGTGCTGGCGGTAGCGAACGGTCTGGCGATCGCCGCCCCGGCAGTGGCTGAGGTGCCCTTGCTGTGGGCTAGCATCAGAAATAGCCACAACCAGGTAGCCCTGGTCTCTGCCGGAGGACAAACGCGATCGGCAGCCAGCCCTGAGAGCTTTAACCATGAAGACACCCTCACGACCGGGATGCAGGCAAGAGCCGAGGTGCTCTTTAACGAGGGGTCTCTACTGCGCATCGGCGAACAGACCAGCCTCAGTTTTTGGCCCGATCACCGTCTGCTACGGCTAAGCCAGGGCACAGCGGTAGTCTTTGTGCCCCCTGGGCAGGGCCGCACTGTGGTAGAAACCCCCACCACTAGAGTTGGCCTCAATAGCAATGGGGTGGTGGTACGCTATGTGCCGTCGCGGGGGCTGACCCTGGTGATGGCCCTGGCTAACCCTTTGACTGGGCCAGTATCGATTACCACCGCTATTCCAGGACAAGACCTTACCCTCCGCGCTGGACAGATGGCGTTGATCGGCACGTCCGACATTCAAGTTGTTGAGTTTGACCTGCGAGAGTTTTATCAAACTAGCCCGCTGATGGCCGATCTTCAGATTGGCAATGGGGCCTATCGGCCTGCCCTCGATGAACCCTTGGCTTTACTCCGCCCTGAGTTGCGGGCTGCCCTTGACCAACAGCCCCCATTCACCGGCGAGGAAAAAATCTTAAATCCGGCGCTGATTGGCAATTCAGGAGATTTTTAGGCGCTATAGAGACCCGCTTCATGCAACGACGGTAGACGACTCGGCAGGCCATAGCTGACATAGCCATAACTTGAATGACGCTCCACGGGCAAAGTTATAAACCTTATGCACCTGTGGCTTGGCGGTCTATACAGTTCGCTACGCTCTCTTAGGCTCTAAAGCCCTGATCCATAGGTTCACGGGCAAAATACCGTCCCATCATGCCGTAGCCAATTAGCCCGGCCCATTCACGTATCACCAGCAGCTGGCGACGCTTGACATTGAGGCTGGCGGGTAAAGGGCTAGGGTGAGGAATGACATCAAACCCTACACTGCGAAAGGTGAGCAGCGATCGCGCCATGTGGGGCGGGTCAGTCACCAAAATCAACCGCTGGATACCCTGGGGCTGCAGCAATGCGGCGGTGAACAAAGCATTTTCGTTGGTGGTGCGGGAGCAGGGTTCGCCATCGATGGCCGCCGCTGGCACTCCTGCTGTCTCTAGCATTTGCCCTAGCTCAATGGCGTCGCCACTGCCGCTGGCAAAGATCAACGGTGCCCGCCGCTGCTGCCAAAGATCTGCCGCCACCGCCACTCGGTCAGGGCGAAACTCGCTGCCTCGCCCCAGCACCACAATCGCATCGGCGGTCTGGCCTCCATCCTGCGGAATCAGCAGGGCTAGCCCTTTACCGCCTACTTTGAGCCCCAGGGGAGACAGCCCCAAACTATAGAGCAACAGCAGTAATACCCCGAGCAGGCTGATTCGGCGCTTCCACCGCTGAGGGCGCACAACCCAGGGGGCAACGATGATCACAGCCAGCCCCGGCAGCACCATGCCGGGCTGTATGAGCAGATTGACCAGTCGCCAGAGCGATCGCGTAAAATCACCCGCCGATGTAATCTGGCAGGCAGATAGATCAACCATGGTGTAGCTCCACTCGCCTAGAACTTCAGGATTAAGGTCGCCCACCCTATAATGCAGGGCATTGGTAGTAGAGGATATCGGCCTAACTACGGGGCAAGCTCTATTCTTGAACGGCCCTGATCGATCTACCCAGCCTGGGGATCTATGCTCTACAGAGCGTAAACTGTCCATCACGGTAAACGATCTTTTGTTAGGCCTGTGCCGCCCTTGTCGTTTTTCATGGGTTCTTTATGCAGCTTGCAACACCGGAGCCTGTCGAAGCTTCTACCACCGACAGTCTGCGGATCACCTTTGCCCCCCTATCGTTAGCCGAAGCCTATGGTCTGGCCGATGACCCCGCCAACGGAGCGGTGGTAGTTATGAGCGGCATGGTGCGCAACAACAGCGAAGGTAAAGCCGTTGTCGCGCTGGAATATCAGGCCTACGAGCCCATGGCCCTGGAGGTGTTTAAGCAGATCGCCGCCCAGATTCGCACTACCTGGGCCGATGCGACCCGAGTGGTGATTCACCACCGCACGGGCAAGCTGACGGTGGGCGAGATTAGCGTACTGGTGGCCGTGGGCTGCCCCCACCGGGCCGAGGCGTTTGCGGCCTGTCAGTATGCGATCGACACCCTCAAGCACAATGCCCCGATCTGGAAGAAAGAGCACTGGGAAGATGGTTCTACTAGCTGGGTGAGCATTGGGGCCTGCGAAGTTGACGAAGGGTAGGTGAGCGAGATTCTCAAACCATCAAAGTTGGAGAATGTTCTGACACTCCAATACCCACCTATTTCAAACCCGTCTATCTTAAATACTCGTCCATCTATCCCTTACCCTGGCACTGTCAGCGATCGCCCATTATCCCCCGGCTGAAGGCTGAGAATATAGGGCACCGCCGCCTTCACCCAGGTGGCAATGGGGGTATACGCAGCGGCATCATCGCCATAGCAGGTTTCGAGCATTTCGGTGTGAATGATGCCGGGGTTAAGGGCGATCGCCGCCATGCCAGCGGGTAGCTCCTGAGAGAATGCCTGGGTGAGCCCCTCGATGCCCCACTTGGTGGCGCAGTAGGGGGCAAACTCGGGCGAGGTCGATCGCCCCCAGCCCGAGCTAAAGTTGACGAAAATTCCTGACTTTTGGGCCACCATAGGCGGCGCAAAGTGGCGAATCACATTGACGGTGCCGTTGAGGTTGACCGCAATCACCGCGTCAAACTCAGCGGCGGGCACAGTCCACAGAGGGGCTGGATGGTTGACCAAGCCCGCATTGTTGATCACCAGGTCGGGCAGGCCGTTGGCAGCGATCGCCCCCTCAGCCCAGGCCGCCACCGCTGCATCATTCCGGATATCTACGGCGGTGAACTGGTGAGGCGCAGGGTACTGGGCGGCCAAGTCGGCGATCGCCTCAGCGCTGCGGGCGCAGCCCGACACCCGATGGCCCAGGCCAACAAAAGCCTCGACCATAGCTCGGCCCAGGCCACGGCTAACGCGGGTCAAAACAATGTGTTTACCCATCTTGGCGGTGTAGAAAAACAGTCGGAGCAGATAAGCGGGTAGCGGCCCTAGGCTGAGCATGCCCTAATCTGGCCAGGGGGGCAAGGGCCAGCCAGAGCGATCGCCTCTCAGGCCTGGAGCCAAGAGTCTATGACAAAATGCCCCTAGGGCAGGGAGACTCACTCACCCAGCAGTTCATCATGACCGAGGGGCACAGCTATGAGCCAATGGAGTGCAAGATTGCGGCAGGTGCCCTTAGCCCTGGTAGTCGTCGGATTGCTGCTGGGGCTGTGGGCCATGAGGCTGCCAGGCCCTAGGGGGGTGGTCTGCGATCGCATCACCCCTGGGCAGGTGGCCTGCCAGCCCACCCTGCCGCGCCCCTGGGCTTGGCTACCCCAGGGTGGGCAAGCTCTCCAGCTTCAAGATGTAACGATTACCTCAGAGCTGTGCGACAACAATCCTCACGGTGGGGTGCGGTTTTGCCACCGGCTGACCCTGTTGGGCCAGGGGCAAGCGCTGACTTTGCCTGAGATTCGCACCCCTCTCTCGGGGGCGGCGCTCACCGACCAGGTCAAACAGTTTATCGGCGGGGAGGGGCCGCCCCAGCTCAGTTGGTCTGGCCCCTCCCAGGGGCGGCCATTCATGACCCTGGCCATAGCCCTGCTGCTGCTGCTAGCCACCTGGGGTCTGTGGGATCTGCGGTGGCCACCAGCCCAGGCTCCCCGGCCAGCCCTTGACGGCGACCCTCCCCAGCCTGAGCAGCAAGACTGACCGGAGAGGCGATCGCCCCCAGGTCTCCAAGCGCTAGTTTTAGGCTGGTCACGGGGGAGCAGAGGGCTGTCAAGCGAGCAGCGCCCAAAAAAGTTACAAAATAAAATATCTCAAAAACTTTCCCCAGGGTTTTCCCCAGCGATGCCGAGTTTTTCCCCAGGTTTTCCCCAGGTAAAAACCGCAGCACAGGCCTCTGCCACCGCCTGTGGAAAACCAGTATTTGCCTGCCCCAAAGCAAGAAATTGCTGTCATGGCACAACGGCGATCGCAAAAATCATCCAAACCCTCATTCTCTCGTAGGGTGTCAGAGTCGAGTAGCCTAAAGACGCGTTAAAGGCAAGATTGACACCCCTTGGGGAGTCCGGCAGAATGATTCGACCGGTAGAACAAGTGCGGCTAATCCAACAAGCGCGATTAGCAGAGCAGGCTTCTTAAAACACCCTAGACCAGAACCCCTATCCAGGTATCGGCGAAGAAAACATCGTCTGAGAAGCTGCTGTGCTGCGGGCTTTCGTTGGCTAATACATCTCGTCTTTGGCTTCGTGCTGTAATCGATTTTGCCCTGAGTGAGCGCCTTTGGTGCTCGCTAGCTTGCAGTGGCCTAGGTTTGCCGAGCAGCTTTGCCCTCAGCGACTGGCCACACCCTGTCTACCCGTGTCCGCATCCCCCCGCCCAAGAGGTTGCACATCTATGTCACTCAACCGCACCACACCCAAAGTCAGCCTGATGGCTGAAGTTCCCGAAGATCTCTACGAAGCTCTCCAAACCTATCTGGAGGGCAACCCTACCTGGAACCAGCACAGAGTGTTTTGCGCTGCCCTCTCTCTATTTTTGATGCAAGATAACCGCAGCGGTCGGCCTAGGTCAGCCACCAATGGCCACCGCGATATCAACCGCATCTATCTAGACTCACTGTTTGACTACACCATCTAAGCCGACTACTGGAAAACAGCCTGTCCAATGGTGGGCGATGCGATCGCCCCCTTAGTCAACCCAACCAATGTCGGCATCGGTCAGCATGGGGTTGGGTTGTCCTTTTTGGATGGCAGAGTCAGGCACTCCCCGGTGATAGGCCGGGCGATTGGGCTGAGCCTCAACCGGTCGCCGGGGGGTAATGTCGGCCCCGGAGGTGCGGCGAGGGGTCGGGGTCGGGGCCTCGGCCAGCTTCAAAATAGTTTGCTTGGCGGTGTCGAGTTCGGCCTGGGTTTTGGCGAGGGTATCGGCCTTGACCTGGGTAGCAGCTTCGGCCTGGGCGAGGCTGTCTTTGAGCTCAAACAGTCGCTTCTGCTGGGCAGCCAGATCTTTTTGCAGCCCGGCGACGGTTTTTTCAAGCTGGGCTTTGTCTTTCTGCGCGGCCGCCAGGTCTTTCTCTAGGGCGCTCAGCTGCTGGGCTAGGTCAGCCTCGGGAGCAGCGGCCTCAGGCTTTGATGCCGTCGGAGTCGGTATCCCCACTACGGCGTTGGCCGGTGCTGTCGCTATGTCTTCTGTCTTCTCTTCTGACTGGGTGGCTGGGCGGCTGCTGGCGGTGCGGCGGCCAGCACCTGTCCGAGAGCGACGGCTGGCAGTGGCCTTAGGGGCAGCTTTGGAGGTCGTTTTGGGGGCGGCTTTAGCATCCTCTTTTGCCGCAGCTTCTGTCGCCGGAGTTGCCGCCTGATCTGGGGCTTCAGCTTTATTGGCTTCTTCTTTGAGCAGGTCGGAGAGGCTTTTTTTGGTCATGGCTGAATCCAGTCTCGCTGTAGTTCTTCGGCAACTCGGCAGTAGTCAGAACGGGCCTCCTGATTGTTTTTGCCGCGCCACTTAAGCACGGGCAGCCCTTCTAACGCAGCCCGTTCATGGGCCTTATAGGCTCGAATAAACGCATTGCAGGCAGGAATCTTCAGCTCCAGCAGGGTATTCTGGGCCTCGATCGCCTCGCCGACGCTGCGTGAATCTACCTTCGTCAACAATACTCGATGGGATACCCCGCTGGGCGATACCGCTTCATTCACTGTAGTAATTAGCACGGCCAGATCCATCGGTGCCGGGGGCGTGGGCAACAGCAGATAGTCTGCCGCCGGAATCACCGCCGCCAGGGTAGCCGACCCCAGAGCCGGGGGGGTATCGACCACTATCAGATCGTGGGCGTGCTCCTGTCTGAGTCGCCCCAGTCGCGCCGGGGTAGTCTCTGCCTTTACCTCAAACCCCAGGTTGACCGGGCTGCGGCTCGTCCACCACAGAGCCGACCCCTGGGGGTCGGCATCGACTAGCAGCACCGAGCGAGTCTCAGCAAATACCGCCGCCAAATTGACAGCGGTGGTGGTTTTGCCCACGCCGCCCTTGCCATTAAACACCGCTAACACAATCGGGCCAGCCAAGGTCAGTCCTCCTCAGGACGATCGAGATCTAGTCGAGACTTTGAGGGGCAGCGTTGAGCGCATCTAGGGCGATCGCCGCAGTTTTTACCACTCCACAGCCCTCGGAATGTTACTGCAAGGCGGCCCAAACAGCATATCCAGATTTGCCCAATCCACCAACAGCCGCCCCGGCTCGCGCCCCTGGTAGAATACAGGCGACCCACCGCCCCTCAAAACCTGTGCGCCACAGCGTCATGCTGCAACGGGTTGGCCCCACCCCCTTGGGGCTCACGGGGGCGGCGACAATTTTACCTAGCGGCAAAATCGCCCTGCTGAGATAGAGACATCCCATGCAGCCTGCCGTAAAATCGCTGCCCGCACCGTTGAGCCCCGTTGCCATGGTTAACCCCACCCCGTCAGATGTGCCGTCTTCGTCTAAGGCGTGGTTTAGTCGTCGCCCCCGAAGGCGCATCTTAACGGCACCTCTCCCTGACCCCATTGCCGAAAACATCGAGGCAATTATTGCCATTCACCGGCAGGAGGCTGAAAATGCCACCACCGCTGAGAACATCTTAGAAGGGGTGGCGGCTTGGTTTAGTCAGCCTGGCTTTTTGTACTTGCTACTGGGGGGTTTGGGGATTTGGCTCGGGGGTGATGCCCTCAATCAAACAGAGCTGCTGCCCTTTGCCTTACCCACCTTTACCTGGGCAGACCAGGGGCTTGACGCAGCGGCTTTGCTGATCTCGACCGGGGTGTTGATTCGCCAAAACCGCCAGGAGGGCTTTGCAGAACAGCGCACCCAGCTCATGCTTCAGCTCAATCTGCTGTCTGAGAAAAAAATCGCCAAGATCATCGCTCTCATAGAAGAGTTGAGGGAAGACCTGCCCAATATGGAGCAGCGCTACGACCACGAGGCCGCAGTCATGCAGGTTTCTACTGATCCCCTAGCTCTGATAGAAGCCCTAAAAGAAAACCTAGAGGACGAAATTTCTTCAAACGCTGCTCCAGAAGAGCAAGCAAAGACCTAGGGTATGTCATCAATTACCACCCAAACCCTTGTGGGACAAGCCCTGTCACGCCCACCCCAGACAACAGGCTGGGGCTATAACCTTTGATTCGTCGGCCACACACGACTAATTGATGACAGCCCCTAGCGCAGCAGTTGTCTAACGGTGCTGATCATGTCGGCGGGGCGAAAGGGCTTGGTGATGTAGGCGTCGGCTCCCTGTTTCATACCCCAGTAGCGGTCAAACTCTTCGGCTTTGCTGGAGCAGATAATGACGGGAATGTTTTGGGTGGCGGCGGTGCTTTTGATCCAGCGGCAGAGCTCATAGCCATTCATGTTGGGCATAACGATGTCTAGCACCACCAAGTCGGGAGGGGTTGCCTGAATCATCTCCTGGGCCTCAACACCGTCTTTGGCCTCGACTACAGTCAGCCCGGCCTTGAGTAACAGCCCGGCGATCATTTCTCGCAAGGTTGAGCTGTCGTCGACAATTAACACTGTACTCATACCGATGCCTCGCTGACGGCAAGCAGGCCGCCCTTTGCTCCGTAGCTATTATGGCCAATTTGGGTCGAATCTAACACTTTAAATTGCCCTTTGCTGTAGCAACTCTACGCGGTAGCCAGGGGCTCATTTTGTCAGCTGGGGGCAGAGAAGTTGCCCTAGGCACCCTCGATCTGCTGGGCTAGCTGTCTAAGCCAGGCGACAAAGGCGGTATAGTCGGCGCTAACCTGCTGCCATACAGCAGGGTAATTGACCACTAGCTGAGCGATGCGATCGCCCTCCAGCTCAAACCCATAGAGATAGCGCACGATATGGCGAAAGCCCAAGAACGGGCGCAGCTGATTGGCGGTGGTAGAGCGCAGCACGGCTGGACGCCCCTCCCGTTCTGTAGACATGCGATCGAGCAGGCGCTTGTGCCAGTCGGATCCGTTAGGTAAGCCACCATTAAGCTCTGTAGCGATCAACTGCAAGACCTTTTCACAGCCAGTGTAGAAGTTGTGCAGCTTGAGAGCCAGACTCTCGTAGAGCAGATCAGCCTGGGCGGGAGTATTGACAATCGCCTGACTAGCCCGGTCAATCTCCTGCTCAAGGTGTTGCAGGCGGCTAAGTTCTAGCTCGATATCGGCAGCCAGCTCCCGCAGGGCCGCAGGGGTTAGATCACGCATCGATCTCAATTCCTCGCTCCATCAGCCGCTGTTTAAAGTAGGGGTCTAGGTCTTCTAGGGGCTTGAGGTCTACCCAGCGCTGACTGAGGCCATTGGCCTGGGCGACAGCGTCAAAGTAGCGATCGCGGGGGATTGCCGCCGCTGCCAGATCGAGATCTGACTGGGGGCCAAAGCGATCGCCCAACAGCGACCCAAAGACAATTACTCGAGTGGCACCAAACCGCTGGCGCAGCATAGTCGCAATGGCTTTTACCTCATGCCAGGCCTGCGCTTTAGCCCGCTCTCGGACCGCTTGCTGGGCCGCTATCGTTTGCTGCCAGTAGACCAGATGGTGAGGATCGACGGCCATAGTTCAACCTTCATCCTTCTGCCTTTGCCTTGATCTCATGCTACCGCAGCGAAAACTTGCGCACCGCCAAGAGGCTGCCGATCAGCCCCACCAGGGTGCCCAGGCCCAGCAGGGCGGCGGGCAGCAAAACCAGCTGCTGGGGGGTCAGCTTTAACCCTTCCACCACAAACTGAATGAAGTCGGCCTGCTGGGCGGCTAGCTCGGCCAAAAAGCGCTGAATTACCAGCAGCGCCCCCCAGGCCACAGTGGCCCCAGCCAGGCCAAAAAAAGCGCCCTGCAAAATAAAGGGCAGGTAGATCCAGATGCGGGTGGCCCCCACCAGCTGCATCACCTCGATCTCGCGCTTGCGGGCCAGCACGATCAGGCGGATGGTGGTGGTGATCACAGCAGTAGCGGTCAGGGTGAGGATCGTGATGACAAATAGACTAGCCCACTTGAGACCATCGTTGAGCTGGGCTAAGCGGGTGACAGCTTCGTCAATGTAGCGCACCTCATCTACACCTTCGAGGGCCTCTAGCTGAGATGCGATCGCGGGTACGGCCTCAGAGTCTTGGGCCTTGACCTTGAGCTCATCTACCAGAGGGTTGCCCTTGAGCTGGTCGGTGGCCCCGGCAATATCAGACAGGCCCATATCGGCCACCAGCGAGGCCCAGGCGGCTTCCTTAGTCACCGGGGTGACCTCTACTACACTAGCAAAGCCTTCTACCATCGGCTTTAGGTCGCTGGCCTGAAAGCCACTTTGCAGGTAGGCCGACACCTCTAGCTGGCTACCAAACTGGTTGAGCAATCGCTCTAGCTGCCAGGTCGATTGCAGACTGATGCCAAACAAAAAGAGCAGCACGGTAATGGTGCTGATGGCGGCCCAGTTCATCCAGCCGCCGCGCCGCAGCCCCAGCAGGGTTTCGCGCAGCAGGTAGTCAAACTTGGTCAAGAACTTAAACATAGGCAAACCTAGGTGCCCTGGTCTGGGTGAGGGGGCTGAGATACTCAGTCAAGCACCGGGCTGGGGTTTTGCCGCAGGTAAATGGCCACCTGTGGGCTGGGAAGGCGCTGGACTGGGATGGACTTGACTCTGGTCTGTCGGCAGATGTGGGGGCTGATGCCCTGCCGCAACGCTAACGGTGGCGCTAACTGGGCATGGTACAAGCTATGCTTTGGTGGCGATTGTGTCAAGGGGTTGGGGCGATCTAATTGTTTGTATGAGGGAGGCGTAAAAGCGCTATGGCTACACATGAGGCTGTCCCCGATCGCCAGGCTGTCATCGATCGGGCTCTAGCTCTGGGGTTTCACCAGGTGGGCATTGCGGCGGTGGTAGAGACCCCCAGCGAGGCCGAGTCTCGAGCGGCCGCTCACCTGCACACCTGGCTGCAACAGGGCTACCAAGCCGACATGGGCTGGATGGCAGCCCCCCAGCGACAGGATATTCGTCAGGTGCTGCCAGGGGCGCGATCGCTGATCTGTGTCGCCCTCAACTACTACACGCCCCACGCCCATTCCGCTGACCCCCGCCACGGCAAAATCTCTCGCTACGCCTGGGGGCGCGACTACCACCGGGTGCTGCACAAACGGCTCAAGGCATTCTCAGCGTGGCTCACCACGGCCGGGGGGGAGGCGACTCAAGTGCGCTACTACGCCGACACCGGCCCCGTGCAGGATAAGTTTTGGGCGCAGCAGGCGGGCCTGGGCTGGGTGGCCAAAAATGGCAATCTGATCAGCCGTCAGTACGGATCCTGGATATTTTTAGGCGAACTGGTGACCACCCTCGCCCTGGCCCCCGATCCGCCCCACACCGCCCACTGCGGCACCTGTACCCGCTGCCTCGACGCCTGCCCCACCGGGGCCATTACCGAGCCTTACGTAGTCGATGCCAACCGCTGCATCGCCTATCACACCATTGAGAACCGAGCTGAGACGTTGCCTGCTGCGATCGCCTCTCGCCTCGACAACTGGGTCGCCGGTTGTGACATCTGTCAGGATGTCTGCCCTTGGAACCAGCGGTTTGCCCAGCCCACCACCGTTGAAGAATTTCAGCCCTACGCTGGGAATCTGGCACCAGAGCTAGCCGACTTAGCTACCCTGTCAGACACCGAGTGGGATGAGCGGTTTCGGGCCTCGGCCCTGCGCCGCATTAAGCCCGCCATGTGGCGGCGCAATGCCCAAGCAGCCCAGGCCGATGGGCTATCCTAAGGGTTGGCTGGGGCAATGGTCACCTGCCGTCGTCTACACTAGCCTAGGTCATTGTCAGTTATCCCCCGAACCCCCACTGTGCTAAAACGCCTTTCTCTCCTGCCGCTGCTGACCCTAGTTACCGTTCTTGCTCCGGCCCTCCCCAGCCGGGCGCAGGCATTAACTCCCTACGTGCTGCCCCTCGACTACGATTTGATGGCCGAGCAGGGGCTATTTTTAGCCAATGAGGCCCAGCAGCTGGCCGAGTTTCAGCAGTTTGGTCGAGCCCTGGCCCTAGCCCAGCTAGCGGCCCAGCTAGCACCCAACGATGGCCAGGTGCTGGCGCTGCTGGGCGGCCTCTATCTGCAAAACGATGAGGTGGACAAGGCACTACCCCTGCTCGATCGCGCCCGTGCTCTCTTGCCCACCAATGCCAGAGTCTTGTTTGCCCTCGGTACAGCCTACCTCCAGCAAGACAACCCCCGGCTGGCTTCCAGCTATCTGGAGCAGGGCCTGCGACTAGAGCCCAGCAATCCCAGCGCCCTGTTTGATCTGGGCAATGCCTATTTTCAGCTCGACCAGTACCCCCAGGCGATCGCCAGCTACGAAAAATCATTCGCCGCTGAGCCCGAGTTTTGGCCCTCGGTCAACAACATTGGCCTAGTGCTCTACGAGCAGGGTGACGCCCCCAAAGCCGTCGAGTACTGGCGCAATAGCCTGGCTCTAGCGGGCAACGAGCCCGAGCCCAAACTGGCGATCGCCGTGGCCATCCATGCCCAAGAAAACTGCGGCCTGCCGGTGGTCAGAGCTGCTAATACCGCTTGCCAAGAGGCCCTGCGCCTGGGAACAGAAGCCCTCGAACAAGACAGTCGCTACGCCGACCTTGACTTTTTGAGGGTCAATCTCTGGGGCGATCGCCTGCTCGATTCAACCCAGCAATTTTTTGATGCCCCCGACATCCAAAGGCTGCTCTCTGAGCTGTAGTGGATTTAGCTGTAAAGACATAACCACACCTAAGAAAACGTTTTTGGGGCAAACGGCCTCATCATTCCCTCCTGGGAGGGGTAGGAATGGGTTCCTCTGACATCAGAAGCCTTTTTCCATACGCCAAAAGCTTACTTTTCGTCGCCATTTTGACCCACCCCGCCCTCCGGATCCCTCCCAGGAGGGGAGGTGGTCAGCTCTATTGCGCCATGGGACTCATCGATGGAACTCGTCGAACTGACGGGTTTACGTGATTGATTGGGTATTAGCCCCTCTAGATCAGCACGCTAGACCGGCGACAGCTGGGCCAGATCGGGGAAAACATCGCAGACTGCAGGGTGCACCAGCTTGCCGCTGGCCACATTCAGCCCTCCTCGGAGGCCGCTGTCGGTGTCTAGGGCAGCCATACCCCGGTCGGCCAAGTTCAGCACGTAGGGCAGGGTGGCATTGTTGAGGGCCTGGGTAGCCGTCCAAGGTACAGCGCCAGGCATGTTGGGCACGCCAAAGTGCACCACCCCCTGCTCTACATAGGTGGGCTGGCTGTGGGAGGTGGGGCGCAGGGTGGCGATACAGCCGCCCTGGTCGACAGCCACGTCAATAATGACGGAACCAGGGCGCATGGCCCCCACCAAATCCTTTGACACCAGGGTAGGAGCCTTGCGGCCAGGCACTAGCACCGCCCCGATCAGCAGGTCGGCCTGGGGCACGCTGGCGGAGACCTGGGCAGGGCTGCTGTAGAGCAGCTCGACCCGAGAGCCAAACAGCGTTTCAAGGTAGGCCAGCCGATCGACGTTGAGGTCGATGATCTGCACCCGCGCCCCCAGGCCGACGGCCATTTTGGCCGCTTCGGTGCCCACCACGCCGCCGCCCAAAATCACCACGGTGCCGGGGGCCACACCAGGAATGCCCCCCAGCAGTACGCCCCGCCCCCCCTGCTGCCGCTCCAGGTAGCGAGCCCCAAACTGTACCGACAGTCGCCCCGCGATAATGCTCATAGGAGTGAGCAGGGGCAGGCGGCCATCGGCGGCGACCACGGTTTCATAGGCGATCGCCCTCACGCCGCTTTTCATCAGAGCTTCGGTCAGCGATCGCTCCGCCGCTAGGTGCAGATAAGTAAACAGCATTAAATCGGGGCGAAAGAAGCCGTACTCCAAGGGCTGCGGTTCCTTTACCTTGACCACCATCTCCTGAGCCCAGGCGGTGGCGGCGTCAGCTACCAGGGTGGCACCGACGGCGGCATAGTCCTGATCAACAAAGCCCGATCCGACTCCAGCTCCAATTTCTACCACCACTTCATGGCCCCGCTGGCAAAGACTCTGCACCACCGCCGGGGTCAGCCCCACGCGAAATTCCTGATCTTTGATTTCCTTCGGTAGCCCAATGCGCATAGGAGACTCTGCTGTAGGTCAGGTTCGGGTCTTCATCTATCCTACTCAAAGCGGGCTCTGGGGCCTACTTTGGCGATTATGGCGGGCGGTGCCACCCGACGGCGGTTCTAAGCGCTGAATTGAGCTGATTAGTACCTTCATGGTCTAGAAATTGCCTCAAAACAGCCTCTTATCCCAAATCCGAATTCCCTACCCCTGATTCCCAACCGGCCCACGGGTAGGGGCGAACCGCTGTTCGCCCTGCTGAATCGGGGGCAGGCGAGCAGAATTTGCCCTGAAAATAGCCCAGATTTTCAGCGTTGGGGGTGATGCACCAGCGGCATGGACGATGGATATTAGAAGGAGATCAGACGCTGCAATGCAAAGGGTTTTGCAGACGGGCAAAACAGCTTTACCTTCTGCCGGTTACGCTCTCGGCCCCTGAGGTAGGTACAGCGTAAAGCAGCTCCCCTCATCTGGGGCAGATATGACCGCAATGGCACCCCCGTGCAGCCGGGCCAGACGCTGGGACAGGTGTAAGCCCAGCCCGTGGCCAGCCCGGGCCTGGTTGCCCTGGCGAAACCACTCAAACACAGCCTGCTGCTCAGCGGGGGGGATACCAATACCCGTATCATCTACCGCCACCCACACCCAAGCCGAGGGATGCCTCTGGGTAGTGGGGATATCTATCTCTGGGGGCAGTTGGGGGGTCGTGCCCACCGTGACTGTGACGCTGCCCTGGTCAGTAAACTTGATCGCGTTACCTACCAGGTTAGTGAGCACTCGACGAAGTTCCAGGTGGTCGCCTGCCACTGTAAAGCTCTGGCTAGGCAGCGGCTCAGTATTCTCGGGTTGGCTAGCCCAGACCGTCGGCTCGACCTCCGATCTAGGCTGGCCAACCCCGATTGGCATCGGGGCCATCTCTCGTCGGTCAGCCCGACAGAGCAGACAGGTAAGCTGTTTTTCTGCGGCAATGGGAGCCAGTTCCATAACCACGATTTCGGCCAGCTTAAACATATCCACTGGCGATAGGGTGAGGCTTTTGTGACCGGCTTCGTGGCGATACACCTCTAGCAGGGTGTTGACCATGCTCAGCAGGTGGCTATTGCTGTCGACAATGGTGGCGATCGCCTGTTTAGCATCCCCAGGCACCGGGCCAAAGGCATCTTCTTGGCATAGCTTGAGCATGCGGTTGGCGGCCACCAGCGGGGTGCGCAGATCGTGGGTGAGGCGAGCCACAAAGTCGTCGCGCTGGCGAATCATGGTCTGCTGAGCATCCATGCTGCGTTTGAGCCGCAGCAGCGATCGCACCCTAGCCCGCAGCTCGTTCACGTCTACCGGCTTGCGAATAAAGTCATCGGCCCCGGCATCCAGCCCCTGCACTAAGCTCGACCGATCATGGGCAGTAATCAGCAAAATCGGAATATAGGGCAGGTCGCCGTCATCCCTCAGCCTTTGGGTCACGGCATAACCGTCTAGCCCAGGCATCATGACATCCAACAAAATCAGATCGGGCGGAGACTGACGCACCGATTGCAGAGCCTCCTGGCCACTCCCCACACAGGTGATGCGATAGTGCGGGTCATCCAAAACAGACTCAATCAAAAACAAATTGTCGGGGGAGTCATCGACCGCCAAAATAGCGTAAACATCGTGGGTGAAATCCGGAGGCATATTAGGTTTTGCGGTATCGGCGCGGTGCTCTTATCGGCATATTCCTGTCAGCATATTAACCAGAGATAGAATCCCCAGAACGAAAAATAGCAACTCTTACTGCCCTGTCTTAGAAATGCCATGGGAACTAGCCACCAACCTCTATCCCAAGATATAGATACCTCAGGGGTAGACACCGGTCGTAGCTCAACCATCCCCAGGGCCAATCTCCCCGCCAAAAGCGTTGCAGCAAGAATGCAGAAATATTGCAGAAACGTTACATAGCCTCCGTTGTTTCTCAGGGGTTCTATTGTCAGCTAAGCGGGCAAAAACAAGGCTAGCTCCTCATTTCTAGGCCTTTTCTTCGGTCATACCCCAGCGGGTTCACCATCACTCATCCGCAATTAAATGAGAATTTAACTTTCCCTAGCGCCCCCCAAGTCGCTAAACTAGCAGTGAAATAGGTCATCCCCGTCATTTTTAACTATGTCTGTTGTTAGCCAAGTTATTTTGAATGCCGACGACGAGCTGCGCTACCCAACCACCGGCGAGCTCAAGGCCATTGAAGACTTTTTGAAGACCGGCGAACAGCGCACTCGCATTGCCGCCGCCCTCTCTGAGAACGAGAAGAAGATCGTTGACCAAGCCAGCAAAGAGCTATGGCGGCGGCGGCCTGATTTCATTGCCCCTGGCGGCAATGCCTACGGCCAAAAGCAGCGCGCCCTCTGCATCCGTGACTATGGCTGGTATCTGCGATTGGTTACCTACGGTGTGCTGGCCGGTGACAAAGGCCCCATCGAGAGCATTGGCCTAGTGGGGGTTCGCGAAATGTACAACGCCCTCGATGTGCCCGTACCCGGCATGGCCGAGGCTGTGCGCTGCCTTAAAGAGGCTTCGCTCAACCTGCTCTCCGATGAAGACGCTGCCGCAGCTCAGCCCTACTTTGACTACATTATCCAGGCGATGTCTTAGCTGCTGGTCACCCCGGTCAAGACTACACCTCGCGAATGAGGTAGCGATAGAAACTAGATCTGAGCAAAACCCCAATGGCTAGACCTTAGCCACTGGGGTTTTGCTCAACATGGGTCAGGCGATTTCCGAAAAATACTGTCCTCAAGGGTGGGCAATGCCCACCCTACGACGCACCCAGTCGCTAGATTAAGGCCGGTAACGTCTTGCCTGGAAATCTCCTCAACACGGCATGGCCTGGCTCCCTACCGAGAGACTACGAGCACCACGCCACCCATAATCAGCCCTAGACCCACCAACCGGGCCGCAGACAGCTCTTCTTTAAAGACAACCACTCCAATCACCACCGATGCGATGTAAATCAGGGAGGCAGAAGGAGCCGCGACGCTCAGATTTACCCGCGTGAGCAGCAAAATATAGGTAATGGCTCCGACTCCGTAGGCGGCGAGACCGGCAATTAGGGGGGGAGTCGTGGCGATGCTCAAGACGTGGCTCAGCGCATTGGTACCCGTGACTTGCCCAAGCTGCATTGCCCCTAATTTTAAGAACAGTTGGCCACAGGAGCTGGCGATGATCGAAATCAGCATCAGGCCAAATTCTTGGGGCGTCACAGTTTATCCTCCCAGCAAACAATGCTTGATGTCATTCGCCATAGACAATGACAGTGTATCGTATCGAACTTCTGGCCTCTGGGGAACTGGCCCCACGGCTAAACTCTTTGGCCCAAGCTCAGTAGATCGAAAACTCATGATGCCGTAGGTAGATAGACAGCCCGAGCGAGCGGAAAGTGTCGTTCAACGACCTGACGGATGAAGGAGAGCATGG
>NZ_JAYFES010000045.1:0-12589 GCF_055795045.1 Pseudanabaena sp. PCC 9330
GTGGGACGGAGACAATGTACAACAAGTGCTCCATCAGCGGTGTGCGTATCTCAATGGCTACTTCTCAAGATGAGTCTTGCAAGACTGGGATACACCCAGCAGGTTGAGGCTTAGGTGCTCTATTCTACAGAGCCCTCGATCAGCCCACCATTGATGCTGCTGAGACCTCCAGCGGGTCTCTGGGGCTTTCTGTGGCAGCTCTTACCCAACTTTCAGTATTTCCTCAAATAGGGGGTCTCCCCAAAGCAATAGTTGTAGAGAGGGTGTTTCTTCAAAGACCTTTGGCTGGAAAGTGACCTGGTAGGTTTGCCCCCTATAGCCCAGTTGCCACACGCCTTGATCTGCCTGGGTAAAGTGAATTCCCTTTACTTTGAGGAGGGTTGACTGGGTGAACGTTGCCTCTACAACCTCCGGAGTAATGGCGGTAGGAGGCAGCGGTCGCCGAATTTCTTGCAGGTCAGCTTCCACATCGCGCTTCACCATGTCATCGAGGGCTGGCCGCTGGAGCGGAGCCGATAGAACATTGTCAAACTCAGAGAGCAGCACGTCTTCTTCTTCAGCATCGACGCTCATGGTGGCCCGTTCGATGAAGGTGGGCACCTGGGCCAGGATGGGCTGAAGGTTGCCGACGACAGATTCAAAGGCCCCAATGCGATCGCGCAACTTCTTATACACCTTCGCTTCCACCGTGCCGTCGTAATAGAAGTTGTGGATAGTGACGGTAGGGTATCGCTGGCCAATCCGGTCAATGCGGCCAATGCGCTGCTCCACCCACATCGGGTTCCAGGGCAGGTCATAGTTAAACAGCACCCCACAGGTTTGCAGGTTCAGGCCCTCGCTGGCGGATTCGGTACAGAGCAGGATTTTGATCTCGCCATCGCGGAATTTGGTTTTGATTAGCTCCTTGGGCACGATCGCCCACTGGCTATCGCGCCACAGCTCGCCGCCGCGCCCCGAGTAACAGGCTACCTGGTTGCCGTAGAGTTCCCGCAGCTGCTCCCGCAGAAAATCCATGGTGTCGGTGTATTGGGTGCAGGCGATCGCACTTTCCCGGTTCACCAATTCCTGCCGCAGGGTGGCGATGAAGTGGGCCAGCTTGGTGTCTTCCCCGGTGTTCTCAAACTGTCGCAGCAGGGTTTCTAGGTGCTCAATTTCTCGGGGGTCTATGGGCTCCATGTAGCCCTCTAGCCCTTCGATCACCGCGTCGTCGGCATCGTCTAGATCCGCCAGGTCATCGGCGGTGAGGCCGCTGCCCTGCTGGGTGAGCAGAGAATCGAGCCGTCGCTGGAGCGATTGCTGAATGGCGTAGAAGGAGCTGGTCAGCCGCTTGCGGTAGAGGGTCATCAAGAAGCCCAGGGCCTTGCGCTGTTCTTTTTGGGCCAGGCGGTAGAAGTGGCGCACGTAGTCGCTTACTTGGCGGTAGAGGTCGGCTTCGCGGGTGGGTTCTAAGGTGATGGCGTTGTCACAGACCTCGCGGCGGGGCACGTCCTTTTCTAGCAGGCCAAGGCGGTAGTACTCCCGCAGGGTATCCCGCGTGTGGCGGAACATCATGTCTTTGAGGGGGGTGTTGGTGGAGAGGAATTGCAGGGAGGCGGCGATAAAGGCCTCATCTTGCAGGTAGGGGCGCTCGTTGATGATCTTGATGCGGCCTCGCCAGACATCTTCGACTTGACTAGCCAGCATGCGGTCTTGCTGGTAGAGGTGCTGCTGGAGTCGGGGGCAGGGCTGGCCGCCACGGGCAAAGTAGTCGGCAGACATCGTTTGCCAGAAGTTGAGCAGGTGGCGATCGGGCTTACTGTCTAGCGATGAGAAGTAGTCGCAGAAGGTGTCGCCGTAGGCCCAGTGGCCCTTTAAACCCAGCACATGCAGCAGGTCAAAGACTTCGATCGGGTCAATTTGCATCGGGGTGGCCGACAGCAAAATCAGTGCTTTGGTCTTATCGCGCAGCTGCTCCAGCAGTTGCAGCAGGCGGTTGGGGGTGTCTTTGCGGGCCTGGGGCGATTTGCGGCGGGCGTGGTGGGCCTCGTCCAGCACCACCAGATCCCAGGGCTCGGCATCGAGCAGTTCTTGCATCCGCTCGCGGCGGCGCACCAGGTGGCTAGAGGCGAGGATCAGGTTTTGAGTATTCCAGGGGTTGCCGGTGGGAGGGGTGGTTTGTCCGTAGGGATCTTTGAATTCGCCTTGGGTATAGCTCCAGAAGTGGAGGTTGAACTTTTCGCGCAGTTCTTCGTGCCACTGGGGCTGGACGCTGGCGGGGGACAGCACCAGGACGCGTTTCACCTTGTGGGACACCAGCAGGTAGCGGAGGATCAGCCCGGTCTCGATGGTTTTGCCCAGGCCTACTTCATCGGCAATCAAAAAGCTGCGGGGAAATTCGGCGGCGGCGCGTTTGAGAATTTTGATCTGGTGGGGCCAGGGCTGAATGGGGATAGAGCTGAGGCAGGCGCTGAGGCAGCCGGGGTCTTGGTGGATATTGGCGATCGCCCGAAACATCTCCCGTTCTTTTGCCAGGGTGGCCTCATCGATCTGAGCCTCTGGCTTCTTCTCCTCCACCGGCTCTGGGTTAGGAATGGCTAGCTGTTCTCGCTCTTGCTTGGTGAGGGGGCGCTGGTTAAATTCGTCGTCGGTGTTCCAGGTTGGCTTTTGGGGTGGAGCGTAGCGGATGAGCTTGCGCTTAACGGCTTCGGGCACTTCAAACACGCGGACGCTGGGGATCTGGTTGTGCCAGTGCTGCTCGAAGCGCAGGGTTTCTTCCTGCACGCGGGCCAGGTCGCGATCGCCCTCCCAGGAGCAGAAGACGTGGAAGGATTCGACGTTGAAGTTCCAGCCGCCGCTGGATTCGTTGTTGGAGCCGGTGGTAGCGATCTGGTGGCCGTCGGCGTCGGTGAAGAGGCAGACTTTCTCGTGGTAGATGTAGTGGGTGTTGATGGCCTCGTCGGGGTCGAGGGGTTGGCCGTCGTGGCGCAGGGGGATGGCGATGCGGATGTCGAGGCGATCGCTTTGAATTAACCAGCTCAGGATTTCGAGGCGTTTGAGCTGGGCAAAGTTGGTAGGTGGGGTGAGGTTGGCGTCAAGGCGGGCGGCGACGGCATCCCGGAGGGTGTAGCCCTGCTGGATGGCCTGGAGATCGGTTTTGCTGAGGTGGCAGCTCATGATCAGTCGGATGCGGCCTTCGTTTTGGAGGAAGGCCCCTAGACCCCCGGCTACCTGGCTGAGGATGGCACTATTGAAGAAGCCAGATTTGCGATCATATTGGGTGGCGCGTTCGAGGGCGGGGATGTAGAAGTCGGCGACGGGGTTGCTGGTATCGCTGGCATAGCTGATACGCCAGGGGTAGTCGCTTAGACGATGGGAGGAAGATTGAGCCATCAGACTGCAATAACCTCCGATAGCAACACCACAGGGATATCTGTCAGCTTCTTGAGCTGGCGGTCGTTGGTTAAAAACGTGTGCAGTCTGTCCTGAGGGCGGTGGCGGCATGGATGGCGTCAGGCAATTTGAGCTGAGTGTCGGCCCTTACCTCAGCGGCATCAATGAGCAGATCCCGCAAAACGGGCACGATGAAGAAGTTCTGGCGGTTTGCGATCGCTTTTTTGTATCGGGCCTGCTGAGCTAAATCTTGGTCTCGAAAGGGTTTCACTAGTAATTCTGCTAGGGTCAGCTCGCTGGTCACGCCTCGCAGCGTCCCAGCCTGGATCTGCCCAAAGAGCTGGGTTAACTCTGGGCGAAACGCAGAGTATCCTTCCAGCGCATAAATCCAGGCGTTGGTGTCGAGGTAGATGCGATCGCCCTGAAGGGCCTCTAGTAATCCCATTCGTCCCTTTGCTCGCGAATGAACTGGTCAGCATCTTCTGGGGTAGCAAAGCTACCGGGGGCAGAGCCAATCAGGTCAGTGAGGGGGGTATCGCCAGCGGTGGCTTGCAACTGTAGGTTCAATCGGGCCAGTTCGCCAGATAGTTGATGTTCGTGTTCAACCACCGCCATCGCCTCTAGGAAATCGTCTGAAAACGGTTCAGCAATGACCCTGCGTAGCCGCTCTAGATAGTCTCCTGGAGGAGCGGGCGGTTGAGCCTCAATAATCACCGTGATTTCTGTGCCGTCGGGGATATCGATGCTCTGATCGATGAGTTCGATAGTATTGCCCCGCTTAATACCCTTAATCTTCATCATTTCCTCATCAGGCTGCAATAGCGGTCTTAGCGTCACTTCAAGGATAGAGTTAACCCATGACAAAGTGTCTGAGCACCTTGGGGTCAAAAAAGTACTCCATGTGAGACTCCCCAGTGATCTGCTTAAGCAAAGAGACCTTAAAAGAAACCTCTTTAGAGACTAATTTAGGTGTGGGCTCTCTGCCAGACACGGGCACTTTAGAGCAAAACCAGTCTTGGTTAGAGTAAAAATCTTCCCATTTCTCAATATGAGGATTATCTAGGCACTTCTTAATCTCTGACTCTATCCAATCGGTTGAGGAGGAAGAGCTTTCGAGGGCACTACCCCAGGTGATGTAGCGAACCTGTCTACCCTGCTGACCGCGATAGTCAGCCATAAAGTCTGTGGTAATGAGCCCGCCCAGGCTATGGGCGAGTACGGTAACGCGATCGTAGGAGCCTTCGCTAACGACGTTATCTACCGCCTGCTTAACCCGAGTGCGCAGGAGTGCTCTGATCGGGGGTTTGCCTTTATGGGATTCCTTTTGAAGGTAGCTAACGAAGAAATCAGTCAAATCGATGATGAGATTAATCGACACGGGCACCAAGGCGAGTAAAGCGCTAACTACTAGCCAAATCTGCCAGCCCCAGCCCGTGGTAGCCCACCCAGAAACTTGCCCCAAAAGGCCTTGCAAAAACGGAATAGAAGCTAGCGCTGGTTGTTCTGCAAGGGCCGCCAAGACCAGCACAACAATGCCATAGTACCAAAGCAGCACCAACAGCAAAATAGTACTGGTCTGCATAAAGAAAACGGGTGATATCTTCATGATCTTCCAGCCCTGGCTAAACCAGTGAAAGAACATGCTGATACCCCGACCAAACTTTTGGGTGGTGCTTTTTGCGCTTAAGCGATCGACCAAATCATTCCAATAGACTTCGTAGATGTCGATAGTCTTTTCGGTATCATCAAATTGACAGAGAAACCGCTTGCCGGTTTGCCCCGGAATTTTCACCTCTTCAGGGTCAAGCTTAATATTTATATCTTCGAGTTGATTTAATAACCCTTGGCTTAAATAGTTATCGAGATAATAGTTTTGACATTGAGCATCAAATCCGGAAACAAAAACAACGGCTTCTTTCATCGCTATACCAACCTCTACGGGTAGATGACTCTCTAAAACAGCCCCATTTGGCCTTCTTCAAACGCTAGCTCTGGCTGCACGTAGAGCACCTTGGCCTGAATTTCGTCCATCGCCAGCCACAGATCGGCTAGAGCCTTCTCTTCCACCATGCGTTTGCGTTCGTCGCCGATGTGGGGGATCGCCTTGAGGGCCACTTCCCAGGCGCGCATAAAGAGGTCGTTGCTGAGCAGGCCGGTGGTTTTGAGAAAGCGGCGGACGGGGTCGATGCTTTGTTCTTCAAGGTAGAGGGCGATGATGGCATGGAGGCCATTGACCAGGGCGATCGCGCTAAAGTCGTCGGGGTTAGTGGAGAAGGCGCGTTTTTTGAGGCGCTGCTGGGGGGTGAGCAGTTTGCAGGTGCCGCTGGCGGAGTCGATCAGCTTGTGGGTTTTGGCTAGGTCGCTGACGTTGAAGCCGCCGACGGCGAGGGCGAGCTGCCGCGCTTCATCGAAGGGGAACTCGCGGGCGCGGAAGGCATCCCAGGCGAGGATGTACCACTGGGTGAGGGGGTCGAACCCAGCGGTGTCGGCTTCGAGTAGTTTGCGGAAGCGGTAGTTGGCGATCGCCTTTCGAGCTTCCCCAAAGGCAACTTCGGGGCGCATTTCAACGCCGGAGCTATCGAGCACGGGCCAGGCGCGGCTAAAGACGTTGAGAGCGGGGCCAAAGGCGCTGAGGTAGAGGTCGATGCCGCCGATGTCGTTGGCTTCAAACTCGGGGGCGCGTTGCTCGACCAGGTTGGCGAGTTCGGGGCGCAGGTCATCCCACCAGGCGGAACCGGCGTTGGGATCGCGCTTGCGGCAGACCAGGAGCACGGTGCTGGAGACGGAGTTTTTCTGGGCCTGGTGCAGGTTTTGGGGGTTCTCGGTACTGACGGCCCAGCTGGCGGTGATCTCAAACCCGGCGTCGATGAGGGATTTGGCGAGCACGTCCCAGGCACCGGAGTCTTTGTGGTTGAACTGGACGGTCATGACGCCGTCGTCGCGGAGGACGCGGAAGTATTCGGCAAAGGCGAGAGCCATTTTGGCTTCGTAGTCGCGGTTGGCAAGTTCTTCGGCAGACTCGCCCATGTTGCGGAAGCGGGAGGGGTTGGCGACAGCTTCGCGGTCTTTGTCGGTGAGTTCGGAGAAGTAGAGTTCGGGGAAAATGTCGCCTAAAACGCGCTTTTGCCAGACATAGAAGAAGTCAGATAGCTCGGAATATTGAATGGTGGCGTAGTAGGGCGGATCGGTAACGATCGCATCCAAAGACTTGTCTGCAATATGGGCCAGGTTATCAGCTGAGGCTGCGGTGATGTGGCATTTCTTTGAAGCTGGATTGCATCCCCCTAAATCCCCCTTTTCAAGGGGGACTTCCGGATACTCCCCCCTTTCCAAGGGGGGCTGGGGGGGATAGTCTTCTATGCTGTAGGTGTCATATCCCACTAAATCCCCCTTTTCAAGGGGGACTTCGACTCCCCCCTTGAAAAGGGGGGGCGGGGGGGATTCTTCTCCCAAGGGAAGCCGGGGGGGATTCTTCGCCCCAATCACCGCACAAACCCCCTCAAAATTGCCTAAAACCTCCTCATTGCTGAACCGCAACACAGTCAGCCCATAGGCTTCCAAAATCTGTGTCCGTTCTGCGTCATAGGCTTCAGCATCTTCTGTGCCATGAGAATCACCATCGACCTCAATCACCAAATAGCGAGAAGGGCAGTAAAAATCCACAATGAAGTGATCAATCGGCCTTTGACGCCAAAATCGCTCATCCAAATTTTTCAGATACTCATGCCACAGCTTCTTCTCCGCAGCGGTCATGTTCTTACGAAGCTCTTTGGCACGGTCTACTAATTTTTTGTTGTAAGGAAGAAACCGAGAATCATAGGGCAAGTTTCGCTTAGCCGCCATCTCTTGAATTTGAGCCGCTAAGCTTTTATTTCTGGGTCTATGGACAGCTTCAGCCTCTTCCAGTGGGGTTTGCAATCGGGACGATTGCGCGACGGGGTTGGGGGATGGGGAATTTGACTGGAAGTTCAAAAGGCTGGGACGATCTGAGCCAATTTGTTTACAGAGAATTTCGTAGTCTGATGCAAAGACATCAGCACACCATCCCCACAAACTGTCTGAACCATTTCTCTCGGGGTAGTTCCACATTAGATTTAGCGTATGTTGTGCGGAAAATCCCTCTGAACCAGCTCGTGGAGCATTCCATCTACCTAATCGAGAATTTTCATCAACACATCGATCGAGTACCAAAGCCAAGTAAGTTGCGATCGCATTTACCATTTCTAGATCACATTCTAGTCTCAGCCTCTCCTTAACCTCGTTTAGAATTTCAACATATGTCACCATCGTCAAAAGCTGCCGAGGATTAAAGATTTCATGCCAGAATCGGACACCCCGCTTATAGCAACGTGTATCTTCGCCTTCTAAAAAAAGTTCAGAAGGAACTATAGCCTTATCAAAGTATTCATTTAGCTTAGATTCTGCCTTTTGGATAGCCTCTAAATCTGCATCAATAGGGAGCCTGAATTCTAAGTTAATTTTCTCTTTTTTATAAGCAACTGCATAGAGCTTATTCTCATATTCTTTTTGCAGAAGACGCTCATCTATATAATCGCTAGATAGCAAATCGCCGCAATTAAGGCATTTCCCTTCACCTCGGTTGATCGTAATGAAATCCCCCGGATCATAATCTCCCTCATCCGTCTGAATCGTCGTCCCCTTTCCCTTGCGCCCCTTCATCAACTCAAAATCCACCCGCTTTCCTGCCAGATTTGGAATCGGCTTTACCGCACACCACTTATGCAAATTCTGCTTTTCCGGTCGCTTATACAGCCACCAATTCGGACTCAACGGCACCACTGACTCACAACTCGGGCACACCACCGTATGCGCCCACAAATAGTTCTGAACTTTGATGTGAGAGGTGTTGTATCCCCCTAAATCCCCCTTTCAAGGGGGACTTCAGCTCCCCCCTTCCCAAGGGGGGCCGGGGGGGATTCCTCTCCCGACGGAAAAAACTCCACTAACCGCTTTTCCGCCTCATCCCCAACCCACTTCACCCACTTGTCAATCTCATGCTGCAAATCTGGCCCAAACTTTAGCGGGTACTCCATCGCCGCCTTCATCGTTACCACAGCCACCGGGTTTAAGTCGCTCGCCAGCACATTCAACCCATACCGCACCGCCTCAAACGGAATGCTGCCACCCCCCGCAAACGCATCCAGCACCGTCGGCGTGCGCGTACCCCAAGTCTGCTCACACAGGTCATGCACCTGCTTAATCCGCTCCGGGCTGGGCGGCGTCTTATACAGCTTCGTCGTGCTGTCCGGGTGCCCCGCTACCCGCCGGTTTAGCCCGAGCAGATACTCAAACTCCTCCATCGTCACCGTATCCGGCAGCAGCGAGCCCAACACACTCGCCCGACTAAACGACAGCGGCTTGCGCGAATACCACCGATGCAGCCCCTTAAACGGGTTGCCCCCATGCTCGTAGTACACCTGCCTATTCAGCAGCGTCACCGGAAAAATCTTCTCGATGAACACAGCAGGGCGGGCGGGCTTGGGCGTTGGTTCGGTCATGCTAGGCTCCATGGCTCATCCCATTGTACGAAGCGAAAAAAAACTGCTCAGACTTAGCCGGTATTGCTTAACAGCCCTGACCCCAGCCCGATCGCCCGGCCCCACCCATTGCTACGCTAAGGAGCACTCACAACCGCCCTGTGTAGAATGCCCGTTTGGCTGTACCACATTACCCCCATCAGCAACCTGGCCACTATTGTGCAGGCCGGTACCCTGCTGGCCAAAAACCGGCTGCAAGCCAGCGAGGCCGACTACACCTCCATTGCCTACGAGCACATTCAAGATCGGCGCTACTCCAAAACAGTGCCTTGCGGCCCTGGCGGCGTGCTGCACGACTACGTGCCCTTCTACTTCGCTCCCCGATCGCCCATGCTCGGGGCAATCCACATCGGCAACGTCACCGGCTACGCCAGCGGCCAGCAGTCTATTTTGCACCTGGTGACCACCGCCGAAGCGATCGCAGAGGCCGGTCTAGGGTTTGTATTCAGCGATGGCCATGCCGTCATGGGCTACACCAGCTTCTACGACAACCTCAACGACATCGACACTGCCATCGACTGGGACATCATGCAAACCAAGTATTGGCGAGATACCGATGAGGATGGCGATCGCAAGCGCCGCCGCCAAGCCGAGTTTTTGGTACACCAAGCGGTGCCCTGGCCCTTGATTCGCGGCATTGGGGTGATGGATGAGGCGATCGCTGCCGAGGTGAACCAAATTTTGCGACAATTTGAGCAAACGATGACCGCCCGCCTGCGCCCCCAGTGGTATTACACGTAAAATGCAGGCGACCCGACCACCCCTGAAGGATCTTGAACCCAACTCCTCCATTCAGTACAATTGAACTAGCAATATGACGGCACAATGCTCAAGCTAAAGCGTGGCAACCTCCTAGACGAAAAAACAGAAGCCCTGGTGAACACCGTCAACTGCGTGGGTGTCATGGGCAAAGGAGTGGCGCTGCAATTTAAGCGGGCGTTTCCAGACAACTTTAAGCAGTATCAAAAAGCGTGCAAAAACAACGAGGTCGAGCCAGGCCGCATGTTTACCGTCGCCACCGACTCCCTGCTGAACCCCCGGTATATTATCAACTTCCCCACCAAACGCCACTGGCGGCAGCCCTCCCAGCTTGACGATATCAAAGCCGGGCTAGTCGCCTTGGTAGAAGACGTCCAACGATTGGGGATTCAGTCGATTGCCATTCCCCCCCTGGGCTGCGGCAATGGGGGGTTAGACTGGGCCGAGGTCAAACCGCTGATTTTAGAGGCCTTTAAACCACTGCCCCGTGTTGAGGTGATTGTATTTGAACCTGCCGGAGCCCCGCCGGTTGACGCAATGGCGATCGCCACCTCAAAGCCACCCATGACGGCCTTTAGAGCCTCCCTGATTCGGATCTTAGAACTCTACGGGCTACCGGGGTATAGCGCCAGCCGCATCGAAATTCAAAAGCTGGCGTACTTTCTCAAAGTGGCTGGAGAGCCCACGCTGCAAACCCTGGCCTACCAGCGCTTTCACTACGGCCCCTATGCCCACAACCTGGGCCACGCCCTGCAAGGCATGGAGGGCCACTATATTCACGGGTACGGTGACGGGAGCGATCGAGCCCAGATTCAGGTTTTGCCTGAAGGACACGAGGCGGCTCAAAGTTTCTTAGCTGAGGGCCAAAATGCTGACCCCTACTTAGAGCGTGTCAGCCAGCTCATCGAAGGGTTTGAAACCCCCTACGGAATGGAAATGCTGGCAACTTTGCACTGGGTAGCCCAAGAAGACCCTCAAGCTGCTGTCGATTGCGAGGTGGCGATCGAGCGGGTGCGGGAATGGAGCGATCGTAAGAGAAATCTCTTTAAGCCCCAGCACCTCGCTATGGCCTGGAGCCACCTCAAATCCCAAGGCTGGCTTGTCTAATTGGTAGCAACGAAGGGGCTCTAAATCTTGGACACACCTAGCAATTTAGGCGAAGAATTGTTAAAACTTCCTACCCTGATCTCAGATGTTATTTGCCAGTCATTTAGTCTAATATGCTTGAAACTTGTTAGGGTTTCATTTTAGACTTTATTAGCAATGCAGCTATGTGCATCGAGTGAACATAGCATGACTTCTATATTTTTTTCACAACAAGGCTCTTAGTACAATTCACTCGCCTAGAAACTGCCATTGAGGCTAGTTTTTGTCCTACTTTACGGTGTAGCCTGAATTGGGCTAGTCTCCTAAACTTAGGTTAGTGATGAATGATCATGGCTAGTTTATTTTTCTCCTGGAGGTGTATTTCCATGGCACCGGTAACAATCTATAACCCTAATAATCCTGGGCTTCCAAATTCTCCCTGTCTTTCAGCAATGGTTCGAGAAGCCATTCGACTTCTTCAAGCTATTCAAGGTGAATTATCATCAGGACCACCAGAAGCTCAAGCACTTAAGGCAAGAATTGCTGGCATACAAGCTAGTCTAGCTGGTATAAACATCTCGTCAGTTGAAGCAGCCATAGCGATTCATAGAGAAGCTAAAACAGAAGCTGATGACACCTTGGCTCAGTGGGAGTTTGGTGAAATGGTGAAAAATCATGCTGTTCCCATTCAGAATAATCTTGGTGTCAACTATCCTACTGCTCCAATGCAGGATAGTCTTGGCTCAAGGTATCCTGCTACTTCTACTGTGGGCAATCTTGACATCGAATATCCCACTATTCCGATGCAGGATAATCACGGTTCAAAGTATCCCACCATTCCTACTAAGGACAATTTTAGTGCAAAGTATCCTCCATACAGGATCATTGACCTAGAAAATCCTTTGTAAGCATAAGAGAATGCATCAAAGGCAAATATATTGATTACCTTTGATGCATTCTCTAAATATCATAAATCCACGCAATGCATAAAATATGGCTCTTTAGGCCTTCTAAACATTGCCTTCATCAAGCTCCTCAATTAGAGCAGATAGGTGCTGGTAAAGAATGCCTATCAGAACACCTTTAGACTGCGAAAAGACATGTTCTCTGTCAAGAAAAGATTCTATTTTGCAGTTTCTCAGAAATGAGAATGCAGTGACATACAGGCTGTCATCACCGATAGATCTAGTGAGCAAGTCAGGTGTCATGTCTTTGAGGGCGGTTTCGTATTCAATGCTCTTCTTTAGCCAAGCACGTAAGTAACGATATATATCCTCCCAAAAAATCTGTTTGTATTCTGAGTCTTTTTTGAAAACCTGATTGGTGGCATCATGAGCTAAATTGAAAAGGATCTTATGAGTTTTGTCCTCCCCTAAGTATTTGGCCAGTTCTTGGCAGGCATTGACGCGATCTACATATCCTTTTAGTGACTGAGATAAGGATATAACTCTTTCTTTTGTTCCAGAAGATAGAAATGGGCCAAGCTCTTTACGAATCCAATCTGAGGAGATACCCTCTTGCAATTCTTCAACGATTCTGGCTAATGACTTCTCCAAACTCTCTTTTTCCTTCTGATGGACTATAGATGCCCCTGCTATCAGCGAGCTAACTGCAGCAGTCGCAGTTGTCCCAATAGCAGATCCCTTTGTAAGACCAGATTCACTTGAAAGGGTAATCATCCCGATGGCACCAATAGAAATCAGAAATCCTAGGAGTGCTGCCAGGGTAAGCGCAAGAAAAATAGGACTGTGACATGCTAGGGGCCTTCTATCGCTGCGACCTTTAGTGAGTCCCCATGAGCCAAGGCTTTGCTCCCA
>NZ_JAYFES010000046.1:0-37007 GCF_055795045.1 Pseudanabaena sp. PCC 9330
GTCAAGCTTTAATTTGTAGGTTGGGTGGAGCGCCAGCAGAACCCAACAAAAGCTTACTGCTGTTGGGTTTCACTTCGTTGCACCCAACCTACGCGAACCCTAATTTTTAGGTTTGACGCTACACTAGGGCTAGAAGAATTTTAGGTAGCGCTGAAGTTCCCAATCCGAAATATGGCTGTGGTATTCTTCCCACTCCTGGGTTTTGAACTCGACGTAGGTTTTATACATCAGCGGCCCCATCACCGCTTCGCTGAGGGGGTCGGCGGCAAAGGCGGCGATCGCTTCGCCCAGGGTACGGGGCAGCATGTCAATCCCCATCGTCTCCAGCTCTGCCAGGGAGTAGAGGTACATGTTTTCGCCGTGGGGAGCGCCAGGGTCTAGCCCCTCACGAATGCCTTCTAACCCCGCTGCCAAAATCATTGCGGCTCCCAGGTACAAGTTGGTGGCGATATCGGCGGCACGGCACTCGACCCGACCGCCGCCCATGGGAATGCGCAACATGTTGGTGCGGTTGTTGTTGCCGTAGCAGATGTAGACCGGTGCCCAGGTAAAGCCCGACATGCTGCCCTGGCGCACCAGCCGCTTGTAGCTGTTCACCGTGGGGCAGGTGACGGCGACGATCGCCTTGGCATGCTTGAGCACCCCGGCAATAAACTGGTAGCCCAGCTTGGATAGACCGCAGGGGTCAGTGGCATCTTCAAACAGATTTTGGCCGGTTTCGAGATCCGCCAAAGACATGTTGTAGTGGGCACCGCTGCCGGTTTGGTTGGCGTAGGGCTTGGGCATAAAGCTGGCAAAGTAGCCCTGGGCGCGGGCCAGCTCCTTCACCATCAGGCGAAAGAAGGTGAGGCGATCGGCCATTTTGAGGGCGTCGCAGTAGGTAAAGTCGGTCTCAAACTGGCCCTGGGCGTCTTCGTGGTCAAAGGAGTACACGTCCCAGCCCAGACCGTTCATGGCGCTGACAATGGAGTCGAGAATTTTGTAGTTGTCGAGCACCGTGGGGATGGCGTAGGCGGCCTTGGCCAGGGTGTCGCGATCGCTCACTGGCCCAAACCCAGTCTCGGTGTCTTTGAGAATAAAGAACTCGGTCTCAATGCCCAGATTAAACCGGTAGCCCATCGCCGCCGCCTGGTCTAACACTCGCTTGAGAATGGTGCGGCAGCAGGCCTCATAGGGTTGGCCCACCAGGTGCAGATCGCTGGCAAACCATACGACTTCGGGGTTCCAGGGCAGCACCGTGGCGCTGTCAGGGTCAGGCATGGTGCCCACTTCGTCGTCGTTAATCTCTTGCGGTACGCCGTCGAGGGCCGCGCCGGTAAACAGCTCTGAGCCCTGCATCATGCGATCGAAGTGGTTGAGGGGCACCACCTTGCCTTTGCACAGGCCGTGGATGTCCACAAAGCTGGCCAGGGCATATTTCACGCCCTGCTGTTCTAGGTTGTGCCGCAGGGCTTGCAGCGCCGGGGAAAGCGGCTGAATCTCAGGATAGGCCATGACAAATTCTTCTTAAACTTAAACGACAGGGTTCTCCCCGATCGCAGGGAGAGAAAATTAAACAGCGCTTGCAGATTGGGAAGTAGCCCTTGGCCTCTGCTATTGCAGCAGCGACACTGTCTGGGCTGCGATCGCCACCTGGTCGTACCAAGCATTGGCGAGGGTTTCGGTGAACTGGGCTGAGCGCACCCAATACAACACCAGCTGCTCCCGCAGTTGCTCAAACAGGTAGGGATAGTTAGCCTCGATCCATTCCGTTTTAAAGGCCATCCAGTCCATCACAATCTCTGGGGTGACTTCGGGATGAAACTGCACGCCATAGATGTTAGAACCCAGGCGAAAGGCCTGATTTTTGCAGGTTTCATTGGTGAGCAGCAGCTGGGCCCCGGCAGGCAAATCAAAGGTGTCAAAGTGCCACTGCATCATCGGCATCCCCGCCGGAAAGTCTTGTAGCCAGGGCTCGTCAGCCCCCGACACCGGAAACAGCGGCGTAAACCCTAGCTCGGGCACATCGGCCTGGTAGACCTGGCTGCCAAAGGCGCGGGCAATTAGCTGTGCCCCCAAGCAAATGCCCAGCACGGGCTTACCCAGCTGATGGCATTGACGAATCAGCTGGACAACCCTGGCCAGATGCGGAAAATTCTCGTCGTCACAGGCATTCATCGGCCCCCCCAGCACAATCAGGCCGTCGTAGTCTCCCTGAGGTGGGTTGGTGCGCTGGGGTACTAGCCAGGTGTGCAACCAGGCTCCTTTCGCCTCCAAATACCGCCCCAAAATGCCGACGGGGTCGGCCTCCACATGTTGAACAACCAGAATATTCATAGGGTCAGCCACACCTCTGCGGTATGAAGTCAGGGAACACACTTGCTATTCAGCGCCGCCACCAGTGGGCCTAGCGCCTAACGGGACATAGGACGACTTGTTATATCAAGTTATCCCAGAGTTTTTCAAGATTGGCAAATAACTGGGTTAGGGGGCAGTTTGTCGGTGGGGGCTAGGGTGGGGCGATCGCCTGTCGTCTCTTGGCCCGCCGCTGCTCAGGCAAAGATGCCAGAATAGGCACAAGGTTTCCCCCATCCGTTGCCATGCCAGACACCGCTGTCAATCCCCTGGTTGAGAACATTACGACCCAGCTGCAAACCCTCTCCGTAGAGGATTTACACACCATTCAGGATTTTGTCGACTACCTCGTCTGGAAGCACAGGCCAGTGGAGGAACCAGCACCGAAAAAATCGGCGGAAGCGCTGGCGATCGAGCGCATTCCAGACCTCAATGACCCCACCCAGTGGGTAACCGTCATCGAAGCAGGGGAAGAGGTTGATGTTGATGGGGCATGCCAACGGTTGAGGGAGCGTGGTTTTGAAATCGAGATACCTGGTCAAGAGCCATAGATTGGTAGAAGAGCAGGATCTGGGTGAGTTGACGCCTGAGCTGCTAGAAATTTTTGCGGATATTAGGCAATCTGTGCTGGTTGCAGACCCTTACGGATGCCTAGGATTGCCAAACCATAGTCTCAGGGGTGAGTTGGTCAATCACCACGCTCTGGAAATTGACTGGAACGGAGTGGCCTATCGCCTGGTGTATCGGATCTACGAGACACCGGCACCGAGGCGAGTGGTGATCTTGAGTTTTGCCGAGCATGACCCTGCCTATACCAAGGCCATAGATCGCAAACCCCAGTAACCCCTGATCGGCCTAACGGCTCAGTAATTCTCGCCCAACGCCCCGTATCTCTGGCTACAAAAACGACTTCGCCAGCCTGTTTTACTAGGCTGAAAATTCCGGAGTCGTTGTTATGGTCGGCATGTTGACCCAGGTGCAAAGCCTGGCAGAAAGGGCCAAGGCCCTCGGTATCAAGTTTTTTCTAGTCTCGTACACCGACCTGCTGGGGGGCACCCGAGCCAAACTGGTGCCCGCCTCGCAGATTGCTGGAGTTGAGAAAGACGGCGCATTTTTTTGCTCCTTTGCCTCGAACTTGGGCCTGGGGCCAGAGGCGGCGGAGATCGCCGTGGTGCCCGACCCCAATTCGCTGATTCAGCTGCCCTGGGAACCCACCGTGGGCTGGGTGGCCAGCGATGTGTATTACGAGGGTGAACCCTTCCCCGCCGCGCCGCGCATGATGCTTAACCGGGTGCTCGACCAGGCGACGGCCCTGGGCTACACCTACAAAACCGGGGTCGAGGCCGAATTTTTCTTGCTGCGCCAGACCGAGAAAGGCTACGAAATCGCCGACTCCAAAGACACCGCCGAGCGCCCCTGCTACGACCAGATCAACCTGATGCGCCAGTTTGACCTGATCTCGACCATCGTCACCTACATGGAAGATCTGGGCTGGGGGCCTTACCAGTGCGACCACGAAGACGCCAACGGCCAGTTTGAGCTGAACTGGGCCTATAGCGATGCCAAGACAACCTGCGATCGCCACGTGTTTTTCAAATACATGGTCAAAACCCTGGCCGAGCAGCGGGGCTTTATCGCCACCTTTATGCCCAAGCCCTTTAGCCACATCACCGGCAACGGCGGCCACGTACACAACAGCCTGTGGCAGGGCGACACCAACGCCTTTGCCGAGGGGGCTGACGCGGGCGGGCTGTCTCCCCTGGGCTACCACTTCCTCGGCGGCGTGCTGGCCCACGGCAAAGGGCTCACGGCTCTCTGCGCCCCCACCTGCAACTCCTACCGCCGCCTGGGGGCCAGCACCACTACCTCCGGCAGCACCTGGAGCCCCCGCTACATCTCCTACGGCGGCAACAACCGCTCCCACCTGATCCGCATTCCCGATGTGGGCCGCTTTGAGTGCCGCATGATTGACGGCGCAGTGAACCTATATCTGGCCAGCGCTGGAATTCTGGCCGCTGGGCTAGAGGGCATCCAAAACCAGATCGACCCCGGCCAGCGCATCGACGAAAACTTGTTTGCTCGGGCTGACGAATTCCCCGATTTGCAGACCCTGCCCCACAACCTTTACGAAGCCATGGAAGCGCTCAAGCAAGACGCCCTGCTGATGGACATGATGGGTGACCTAGGAGCAAAAACATTCCTTGAAATGAAAGCCAAGGAGTGGAATGCCTTCAACGCCCAGGTGACGGCGTGGGAGATGGCCCAGTACGTGAATATTTAGAGGGCCGTAGGGGCAAACGGTTGTTTGCCCTGGTGGGTCGTTTGTCTGACGGATCGGCGTGTGACGAGGGTAAGTGGTGGGCAGTGCCCACCCTACGCCTGCAATGGTGTGAGGAGAAATGTTTAAGAGGATGTTTGAAAAGTCTTGCCTCTTGTAGCGAAAGTGAAGATCCCCCTAAATCTCCCTTAAAAAGGGGGGTAAAAGTCCCCCTTTTTAAGGGAGATTTAGGGGGATCGATAGGTAACTAAAGCTACAGCACATCACTTGCCAAACGCCCTCTAATTAAAAACCAGATGTCGGGAAAGTCGAGGTGAGTTCTAGTTTTCAGAAACTTGAGAAGGAACACGCGCTGGCGATTCTTAACTGGCGCTATGTTCCCCCCTATGACTACTACAACTTTGATGCTGATACTATCCACGAGGACTTAGCCTATCTCCTTAACTCAAAAAACGCCTTTTACGCGATTTTGAATCTACGAGGAGATCTCGAAGGCTACTGCTCTTTCGGAACGGATGGCCAGGTACCGGGTGGAGATTACAGTCGTGAAGCCCTTGACATCGGCATGGGAATACGACCAGATTTAGTCGGTCAAGGGTATGGAAAGCATTATGCTCAAGCTGTTTTGGAGTATGCGGTGAAGCAGTATAGGGTACAGCAATTGCGAGTGACTATAGCAGAGTTCAACAAGCGTGCCCAACGAGTGTGGGAGCAGCTAGGATTTGAGCAGGTAGAGAAATTCATCAAAGTTGGAAGTAAAGAAGCATTTGTAATCATGGCTGCAAATATCCATAGGCTAGGGTGATAGCACATTGCTGTGCGGATGCACCCTACAGGTTCTCTTTTCAAGGGCGTAATTCTCGATGAATTCTATCTATACCTATAACTTCCCCACCCGCATTCGCTTTGGGCCGGGGGCAAGGCATGAACTCGCAACTGAACTCACTAACCTGGGAATCCAGCGAGTTTTGATTGTCACTGATAAGGATGTCGCCCAGCTGCCATGGTTTTCAGCTTTAGAAACCTCCCTTGCTGCCTTTGGTGCCGTCACCTTTAGCGGCGTCTGGGGCAACCCGGTGGTCTCTCAGGTCAACGCCGGGGTCGAGGCTTGGAAAGCTCACGGGGCCGACGGCATTGTGGCGGTGGGCGGCGGTGCGCCGATGGATGTGGCCAAGGCGATCGCCCTCATGGCCTACCATCCTGGCCACATCTTCGACTACGAAGACGGCCACAGCACCCGCCTCATCGACCAGCCCATTCCCCCCATTGTCGCCCTCCCCACCACGGCGGGCACCGGCAGCGAAGTGGGCCGCAGCACCGTAATCTCTGACGACAAGACCCACGCCAAAAAAATCATGTTCGACCCGCAATTGCTGCCAAAAGTAGTGCTGGCCGACCCTGAGCTATTGCTAGGGCTACCAGCCAAAATCACCGCTGCTACGGGCATGGACGCGCTAACTCATTTGATTGAGGCGTTTTTGGCCAAGGGGTTTAACCCGCTCTGCGAAGGCATTGCGCTGGAGGGCATTCACCTGGTGGCGCAAAATCTCAAGGCTTGCGTAGATTTTGCCCAGCGACTACGGGACGGCGAAACCTTTGACGAGGCAACGGCGGCGGCCCACCTGGCCGCGCGGGGAGGAATGCTGAATGCGTCAATGATGGGTGCGATCGCCTTTCAAAAGGGCCTTGGCGTCACCCACTCCTGTGCCCACGCCCTATCGACCGTGTTTGACACCCATCACGGGTTAGCCAATGGCATCATGCTGCCGGCTGCCATGCGGTTTAACTTAGCCGCCGCCCCTGAACAATTTTTGCGCATGGCTAGAGTCGTAAAACCAGAATCTACTGATGGACAGGAGTTTGTGGATTGGATTGTAGCGCTGGCAGAGTCGATTGGGATTCCGACCTCGCTGGGGGCCTTGGGGGTGGCTCCCGATGGGCTAGAACCACTGGTGGCGGTGGCGGTCAAAGATGGCTGCCATCCGCTAAACCCTAGACCTGTTACAGAGAAAGACTTTTACGCTATTTACCAGGATGCCTTTTGATCGCGCTGCACTTTGCCATCCAAGCATGGGCATTCCCTAGCCTCAGCAATTCTTGGTATGGCTTCGGGGACTAGAAAAATCGGTCAGGCTGAGCCTGTCGCAGCCGGTTACAGGCCTAGGCGCGGGGGTATGGCCTGCGCCAAGCTCAGGCCCAACGGCAAACGTTCTACAATGAGAATGGCTGTTATTTTTTTGCTAGTCCCTACGGGTCATAGCTGTAGAAGCCACTAGCGACTGCCAAACTATTCGGTAGCGGTCCAGAGCCTACCGCCCCTGAGCCAAACCCATGTTGCAAATCACCAAACGCACCGCCATCCCCCTCAGCGACATTGAGCTGAGTGCCGTTCGCTCGCAAGGGGCCGGTGGCCAAAACGTCAACAAGGTCGCTACGGCCATTCACCTGCGCTTCGACATTCACGCCTCGTCGCTATCGCCCCTCTACAAAGAGCGCCTGCTAAATCTAGGTGACAGCCGCATCACTAAAGACGGTGTCGTCGTCATTAAAGCTCAGCAGCACCGCACCCAGGAACAAAACAAAGCCGACGCCCTCGATCGCCTGGCAGCTTTGGTCAAGAGCATCACCGTGGCGCCTAAACGACGCCAGCCCACTAAGCCTTCCAAAAGCGCTAAGAAAAAACGTCTCGACAGTAAAGTCAAGCGGGGCCAGATCAAGTCTCTACGTGGCAATGTGACCCTGACTTAAGAAAGTGGACATTGACCCACCCCCTCCTCCGGGCACCCCCCAAGGAGGGGGTGGGCGCAAAGAAGCTGGGTTTCTGGAGGGGTTTTACCCCCTCGCCAGAGTGCAGGCCGAGAAACCGGGTTTCTCGGCTAGAGCCTACTCGTAGAGCCAGTTTTGGGCGGCGGGTTCCCAGTTCGCCAGTTCACTGTCGCTAAACCACAGGGCGATCTCAGCCTGGGCAGTCTCAGGTGCGTCGGAGCCGTGGATGATATTGCGGCCAACGGTGACGCCTAGGTCGCCGCGAATGGTGCCGGGGTCTGCTTCCAGGGGCTTGGTGGCACCGATAATTTTGCGGGCTGAGGCGATCACGCCTTCGCCTTCCCACACCATGGCCACCACGGGGCCAGAGGTGATGAAGTCAACCAGACCGGCAAAGAAAGGGCGATCGCGGTGAACGTCGTAGTGCTTCTCGGCTAAATCGCGCGAGACAGCCATAAACTTCATGCCCACCAGCTTAAAGCCCTTGGTCTCAAATCGACCGATGATGTTGCTGATCAGGCCGCGCTGCACGCCATCGGGCTTGATCATCAAAAAGGTGCGTTCCATAGATACCTATTCCTAGTACGTAATAAACCAGAACTGTGGTGAAAGACCTTCACTATGGTCAGAAACGGTGGCCACTTTGTAAAGGATTTGGCCAAAGTTTTATGGTCGAGGTTGAGGGTGAAGAGATTGCCAGGCTAGCCGTCATCTCTGGACCAGACAGGTAGCGCCGCCACCATCCCGTCAACGCCATCTACAGACACCACCGACAGCGACCCTAAGTCGTCCATTTCTCTCATCTAGGTTTAATAGAGCAGCCAAAGGGTGATGTCAGAATAGAGGCAAGACTGCGATCGCAGCTGATGTCCCCTCGATTTTGTCGCCATGGCCTTTTTTCACCCCCGCCCCAGTTGGCAACTGCCCGAGTCTCGGGTCACCGCCGAGGGCGCATTTTGGCGGCGGCGGCGGTTTATGAAATCACTGATTGGAACCGGAGTAGGGTTTGGGGCGGCTGCCTTAGGATCATGCCAGCAGCCTAATCAGGCCAGCGGAGAAGAGCTGGCACAGACCCTGGGGAATCCGCTGGAGGCAGTGCCCAACCCCGCCTTTGCCGACGCCGGGCGCGCCCCTACGGCGCAGATCTACGCCAGCAGCTACAACAACTACTACGAGTTTGGCGGCACCAAAAAAATCTGGCAGAGCGCCCAGGCTTTGCCCACAGACCCTTGGACAGTGGAAGTGGGCGGTTTGGTCAAAAACCCCACCACCTTTGACCTAGACGATCTCACCCAGCGCTTTGACCTAGAAGAGCGTATCTACCGATTCCGCTGTGTCGAGGCCTGGGCCATGGTAGTCCCGTGGATTGGCTTTCCAATGAAGGCGATGATGGCCGTGGTAGAGCCTACCTCAGCGGCTAAATTTGTGCGCTTTACCTCCTTCTACGACCCCCAGGTGACTCCTGGGCCGGGGTTGGGTCTACGGGAACTGCCCTGGCCCTACACCGAGGGCCTGACCGTGGCTGAAATGGCCAACGACCTGGCCTTTTTTGCCGTGGGCATCTATGGGCGCACCCTACCCAAGCAGCACGGTGCCCCCCTGCGCATGGTGGTGCCCTGGAAGTACGGATTTAAGGGAGCTAAGGCAATCGTCAAAGTTGAGTTTGTGGCCGAGCAGCCCGCCACCTACTGGAACACCCTATCTCCCAGAGAATATGGGTTTGAAGCCAATGTAGAGCCCGAGGTGCCCCACCCCCGCTGGTCGCAGGCCAAAGAGCGGCTGGTGGGCGAACCTACAACCCTATTTACCTGGGAAGAACAGCCCACGGTGATCTACAACGGCTATGGGGAATGGGTGGCGGAGTTGTATGGGTAATGGGTGCCACCCATCTAGGCGGCGATCGCGGCCTTCACCGCCACCGCATCTAGATCTTTACCAATCACCACCAGGCGGGTTTGGCGGGGCTCAGCCGCTGCCCAGGGGCGATCAAAAAATGAGTCAAAGCGCTGGCCCACGCCGTGGATGACGAGGCGCATGGCTTTGCCAGGAACGTCTACAAAGCCCTTGATGCGATAGATCTCGTGGGCCGCAGTGAGCTGTTCTAGCCGTTGCACGAGTGCTTTGGGCTCAAACCCCTGGTCGAGCACAATGGGGATGGCAACAATATCGTCGTCGTGGTCATGGTCGTGCTCGTGCTCGTGGTCATGGTGGCTAGGACGGCGATCGAGGTTATCTTCGACAGCGGCGTTAAGTCCTAACAGCAGGTCGGGGCTGATCGCATTGCCAGCCAGGCCTAGCACCTTCACCGAGGTAGGTACTTGGGTAGCGAGCCAGGCTTCTACCCGGCGGCGATCGCCCTCGCTGACCTTATCTACCTTCGTGAGCAGCACCAGGTCAGCACAGTTGAGCTGGTCTTCAAACAGCTCTTCCAGCGGCGTCTCGTGGTCGAGGCTGTCGTCTGCCTGGCGCTGGGCTTCGAGGGCGGGCAGGTCGCCGACCAGGTCACCATGGGCTAGGGCTTCGCAGTCTACCAGGGTGACCACACTATCTACCGTGGCGGCGGTGCGAATCTCGGGCCAGCGGAAGGCCTGCACCAGGGGTTTGGGCAGGGCCAAGCCAGAGGTCTCAATCACGATGCAGTCGATCTGGTCGCGGCGATCGATCAGCTGCTGCATGGTGGGCAAAAACTCTTCCTGCACGGTGCAGCAGAGACAGCCGTTGGTGAGCTCAACAATGTTGGTGGCGGGGTCATCGTCTTCATCGCACACCTGGCAACTGCGCAGCAGGTCACCATCAATGCCCACTTCGCCAAACTCGTTGACCAACACAGCAATGCGCCGCCCCTCCGGGTTTTGCAGCAGCTGGCGAATCAGGGTGGTCTTGCCCGCTCCCAAAAAGCCGGTGACAATGGTGACTGGAATTTTGTGCATAGCCAAATGTAGGGTCGAGAGTTGCCGATCCTCAACCTAGCATGGCCGGGGTCACAGCTGGCCCCATGACAGGCGGACTGAGTTCACGACTTGGAAGGTTAGCCTACAGATCTACTTTGGAGCAGCGCTATCGAGTCTACGGGGGCATCAGCACCTCCAAGACCTCAGCCACAGATTGTCCCTGGTCGAAGCAGGTTTTAGCCAACTGCAACAGCGGTTCTAGGGCTTCGCGGGCAAGACCATAACGATGTTGACCCAGGCTGGGCTGGGCGTCATCGGCCCAGCTAAATCGTTCCGAGGTTTTACCTGCTACGGGAGCTTGGTGCAACAACGACTGCGCTAGGCAACATAAGCAGAAGTGGCGTTTGACCGCTTCCTCGTTGCGCAGCTGAGCCGCTTCGAACCCGGCCACCTGCTTGCAAAACTCATGAAAGACTTCCACCGGCCAACGATAGGTCCAGGTGCGAATAATCCGACCACTCTCCCAACTCAGGGCATCGGTGAGTAGATACCGAGGCGGGTCACTCAAATCGGCCGTTTCATGGACGATGACGAGGCGTTTGCGACCATACTTTTTAAGTCGAACCACTTTGGTAAACGCCCAATAAGGCTTGACTGTGCCGTTGCGAGCCGGGACGGAATAAGGGCGAAAACTCTCGGGGTGCTCGTGGCGCAAGGCGACGGCGACCCGCTCCACCCGTTGCCACTGGTCTTGCCACAGAATCAGGCGGGAGCCTTCTAATTCGCTGACCCAGTGCTTGCCCGTCTGCTCAATGGCTTCGGTCAGGGGACGACACAGCACGCCATTGTCAAAGGCATAGGGAGCATTGGGAAACTGCCCTTCGGCCTCGATCTGTTGCACCAACTCGACCGCCATCTCCGTGCGTTTGCGGTAGGCCAATCGGTTCTTCTGGTAGTGCAACAACTCCACCAATCGCTGCTGCACCTGTGCCATCTCCTCGTAACTCTCTTGAGCCGTCATTTCCAGATACGCCATCTCCTCGGCTTGATAGTTGGGAAACTGGACGTCCACGGCTAGCCCGTCTACCCGACGATTGGCCACCGCTGCGGTCATCACCGTCTGATAGCGGCTCATCCGCTTCTCCACATATTCATAGGAGCGCTTTACCCCGTAGATCTGCTCGCTCCGCTCATGATGGGCAAAGGTCCAGTCAATGCTGATGACCTCAGGGCCGTGACCCTGGTGCTGCTGGCTAACCGTCGCTCGATGCTGCATCATCAAGCGCTCTCGATCCCATCCCGACTCAAACACCGCTTCATGCATCGCCCGACGGCTGACTGCTGCTCCTGGCGGAAACACCCACTGGCTGTGAATCCCCTGCAAGGTCTTATTCGCACTCAGCAATAGCCCACTGATATAGCGACTAACGTGCTCAAAGCCCGTATCTCGGCAGAACACAGACCGATAGGCGGCCATGCCCTGGGCAATTGCTTTCGGTATCCCAACTAACGGCCACATGGTCAGGCCTCATGCAGATGAATCCCTTAATCTTGGATCCAATTCTCAGTGATGGCACATTAACCTTCCAAGTCGTGTGAGTTACCGATGGCAAGATGACGGGCAAACGGTGTTTACCCGAGGGCGATCGCAGGCTAGGATTTCCTCTTAATCGTCGGCGCGATCGAGCTGCTGCTGAAGCTGGGTCAAAGCAGCCCAGCGGTGGTCTATAGGGTTGGCAGCGGCGGTGCGGCTGAGATCTATACCAGCACAGTCTTCGTCGCAGATCTGAGGCTGGGGTAGGGCCAAACAGATCTGCTCATAGATCCAGCTTGCGGGGCAAAAGTGGCCATTGGGGGGCAGAGTCTCAAACAGGTCGTCGACTGAGACTTCGCGCTCTAGGGGCAGGGTGGCGGGGTCGGGCTCATGCTCTAGCCAGATCAGCTCTTGGGGGGCGATCGCGATTCGGTGGTTATAGGCCTGCAGGCAGCGATCGCAGGTCAGCGTCACAATCGTCTCGGCCCTGGCCCTGACTTCCAGGTAGGTGCCCTGATGAATAACCGTCAGCTCGCCCCTCACCGGGGTCAGGGTTTCTAAATCAGCCAGGTGGGTATCGAGATCGACGGTGAGCGTTTTCTCAAACCGCTGTAGCAGATGGGGAATGTAGACTTTATCCACTGGTCATGCCTCCCATGACTCACACTGTCGATATTGAGACCAGAGCAGAAGCTATAGCATTTCCATAGACCGCAACCCACGTCTCGACTTAAATAGCATTTGGCTCAGGCCGAGCCAGGATGGAGCTAGGTCTCAGCGGTAGGATCTTGACCCGCCAAGCACACCACCAGGCGGCGGTCAGGCTCTCGGCCTCGGCTAAAGGTGGCCAACCCCTCGTGGGCCGACATAAAGTGATGCATCTGCCGCCGCTCAGCGGAGGATAGCCCCTTCATCTCGTACTCTTCGCCGCTGGCTAGCACTCGTTCAGCAGCAGTTGCAGCCATGGCTTTAAGTTCTTCTAGGCGTTTGGCCCGATAGCCCGCCAGCTCAATGGTGTAGGCCTGCTGCTGCTCTTGCTCTTTGCCAAGATTCAGCGTGGTGTTGGCCAAGTACTGAATCGAGTCGAGCACTGCACCGCTTTCGCCAATCAACGCCTGCACCTGTTCGGAAGACAGGGGCGCTTCGGCGATGGTGAGCCAGCAGCTTTGGCCAGACTCATCTTCGACCTGGTGGGCGGTTACGGTAGAGGTTAGCCCCTGCATAGTCAGCAGGGTGGTTAACCAACTCACGCCAGCGGTGGCAGCATCGGTGGCCATGGTCTATGCCTTTTTCTTCTTGCTACGCCCCGGTTCAAAGGGCAAGGTCTGGCGGTCGTCTTCGGTTTGAGTCTGGGAGTCAACAATCTTTTGCAGATTCTCGGGCAGAGGCTCTCGAGAGAGAATGAAGGTTTGTAGGGTCTGAAAGATGTTGGCAATCAACATATACATCAGCACCCCGGCGGGCAGCGGGAAGAACAAAAACATGCCGGAAAAAATCAGCGGCGTGAACTTGTTCACAGCATCCTGCTGAGGATTATCGCTTTTGGCATTTTGCCCTGAGAGCACCTGGTTGAGGTAAAGACTGGCCCCAAAGCCCAGGATCATCACCAAAATATCCCAGTGGATGGCACCGTCTTCACCGGTCACACCGATGCGGCCCAGGGCTTTGATGAATAGAAAGCCTTTGTTGGCCGCCAGGCCGGGAGCCTGTACCCGCACGGTGGCTTCACCAGGGGCGATCGCCGTTAGATGGCCCGCTTCATCGACAGTAACAACGTTCTCGCCTTTAACGATTTCCCACTTGGGCTGATAGCTGGTGACGTCTTCGTTGTATTCGGCCACCAGCGACTCAATGGTTTGACCTTCGGCGGTTTGCAGGCGCACGTCGGTCTTTTCGCCCACAACTAGCTTATTGCCACCGGGCACCACCGCCGAGATAGGAAAGTGCGACCCGTCAGAGATGTAAATCGCCTTGGGCGGAGTGCTAAAAATCTGAGGCTGAATTTGCTCGATCTGCTCCTGGGGAAAGACCTGAACGTTGACGTCGTAGTTGATGTCAGAGAACGGCGACCCCCGCAGGGTAGCAAACAGCGCAAAGAGAATAGGCATTTGCAGCAGCACCGGAAAGCAACCCGCCAGGGGGTTGCCAAACTCTTTGTAAACCCCGCTCATCTCTTCTTGGAGCTTAGTCGGGTTGTCTTTGTAGCGATCTTGGATTTCTTTGACGCGCTTTTGCATCAGGGGCTGGGCCACCTTCATGCGGCGCATGTTGCGAATAGAGCCAGCATTGAGGGGGTAGAGGGCAAACCGAATGACCAGGGTAAGGGCCACGATGGCCAACCCGTAGCTGGGCACGATCCCGTAGAAAAAATCTAGGATCGGCAACATGATGTTGTTGGTCAGAAATCCAATTCCAAAATCCATGGGCGCTAGAACCCTGCTAGAGGGGATACGACGTTGACTGCTCAGTTAACTAATCTACCCCATTGCCGGGGAGGCAAGCCGCCCCGACCGGTTGGGATTGCCGTAGCAGATCCGCTAGCTGGCTTTGCCGATGGAGCCGCTGACGGCTTGAGCGGTGGGGGAAATGCGCTCGTTGATGTAGTCGTAAACCTCACGAAACCGAGGCATAGAGCGCAGTTCTAGGCGGCTGCCGTCTTTGAGGGTAACTACCATGTCGCCCCACAGGCCAAGCCCTCGGGGCACCGTGACGATTTTACTGATTTCGTTGTAGATCAGATCGGTGCGATCGCGCCCTTGCCAGCCCCCGGTCACCGAGATGCGGCGGCTAGTAATGCGATAGCGCAGCCACAGGGCACGGGTAATGGCCCCCACCGTGAGGGGCAGACAAATAATGGTAAAACCCAGCAGAATATTGATGATCAAGTCGCCAATGTGGGGGCCACCTTCGTAGAACACGTCCTCACGGATGCCCATGGATTACCTCTAGCTTGGTGAACAACTGCTCTAATTCTCGCAAAAATTCGGCATATTCGCACTGGGTGGCCTCGGGTCGGAGGTTAATGACGACCCAAAGGTTGGGGCAAATCTGGGGCAACAGGGTTCTCAGGGCCGCTCGCACCTGCCGCTTGAGACGATTGCGCACCACCGCCCGTTTATGCACCTTGAGGCTGACCACAACACCCATTTGGGTGGCCGATGCCGGAGCGGCGGCGCTAGAGCTTGTCGGCAGCGACCAGACGCGCACGACCAAGTGGGCCGATACAGCTTTTCTGCCCTGCCGATAGACCTGGGAAAAATCTCGCGATCGCCGTAGCCGATTGTGCTTAGATAACACTGCCCGATTTCTCCAATCGCGACAATATCCCTGGTGCCAAGCCTAGCCCAGGGATATTGATTTGCCAGATTGTGGCTGCGCTAAGGTAGCCCCAGCCGCCCTAAGGCTAGACAGCCAGTTTTGCCCGCCCCTTGCGGCGACGAGCCTTAATCACCTCTTGACCGGTGTAAGAGCGCATGCGAGCGCGAAACCCGGAGGTTCGCTTTTGCTTGCGGTTGGTGCCCTCTAGGGTGCGCTTGCTCATGGCTTAGCCTCTCTGCCTGTTTCTGCTAAAAAGTCACGGTCTAATATCGTAGCATCAATTGACCGTAACCCTATCGACGCTGATTGGTGTCCGAGGCAATTTCCATCGGCCAGGTGCCGACGTACTGATTGATCACGTCGCCCTGGTACATCATCCGCAGGTTGAAGTAGTGGTAGCCATAGCGGCGGGGGTTGCGCACATTGGAGAAGACCACCACTAACCCAGTGTTGGCAGGGATTGGCTCCTCGGGGATGAGTTCAATGCGATTTTCGTCTTCAATGAGGTCAACCACCTTGAGCGGAATTGTTTCTCCGCCCCGCCAGTCACCAACGCGCAGCTCGATCTGATCGGCATTGATGCGCCCGCCAATTTCGGTAAAGGCTTCGGGGTAGTCGATTTCGAGAGAAATAACATCGCGGGGCAGCTTCGTGCGCTGCACGTTGAGGTAGTAGCGGCTGTTGGTGCTGTAGGGAATGTTGGCGTCAATGTAGTAGGGCAGTCGATACTCAGCGTCGACGCCGCCAAATATAGTTAGCCCACTTTGGGCGACGCTGGGCTGGGGCAGGGCGGTGCTGAGACTAACAGCAACCGCCAAGGTGGTCAGCCCCAGGGCGGCAAATTTTAAGGATTGCTTGAGGAATGTCATGGTGTACCTCCAATGAAAACTATCTGGCCGGGTAGCTTGGGGCAACCAATCTAGGCCACTCACCACAATAGACCCAAGCGCCACAGGGAGCCTATTGATCTGTGCCAGTGGTGCAACCGGGCCGATAGAGCCGCTCTAAAATTGAGGGCAAACAGCCCAGATTGGGCTATTCGGCCAGTCTGCACAGGTTCACATCCTATCATTTTGCTGAGGCAGGACAGGGGGCATCAGTCGCCATCGTCGTCAATGATGGCGTTGCGATCGAGCAGCAGCAGGGTGCGCAGCTGGTCGGTGTCAAACTCGGTGAGCCAGCCTTCACCGGCGCTGACCACCTGCTCCGAGAGGGCCTTTTTGCTCTCGATCATCTCGTGGATGCGCTCTTCTAAGGTGCCGGTGGTGACAAACTTATGCACCTGCACGTTGCGGGTCTGGCCAATGCGAAAGGCGCGGTCGGTAGCCTGGTTTTCGATCGCCGGGTTCCACCAGCGATCGTAGTGGAAGACGTGGTTGGCGCGGGTGAGGTTGAGGCCGACGCCCCCCGCCTTCAGCGAGAGAATGAACAGCCTGGGGGCGGCAGGGTCGTTTTGAAAGCGATCGACCATAGCCTCGCGCTGCTTTTGGCTGGTGCTGCCGTAGAGAAACAGCGCTTCCTGGCCCAGGTATGATTGCAGGTGGCGCTGGAGCAGCTTGCCCCACTCGGCAAACTGGGTAAAGATCAGGGCGCGATCGCCCTCCGCAATCACTTCTTCCAGCATTTCGTCGAGCCGCTGCAGCTTGCCCGATCGCCCCTTTAACCCCAGGCTGGGCTCTTGGAGAAACTGGGCCGGGTGGTTGCAAATCTGCTTGAGCTTGGTCAGCAGGGCAAGAATCTGGCCCTTGCGCTGCACCCCGGTGGCGTCATCCAGGGTTTCGAGGGCGGCATCGACGGTCTGCTGGTAGAGGTTGGCCTGCTCGGCAGACAGGCCGCAGTAGACGCTCATCTCCTGCTTGTCGGGCAGGTCTTGAATGATGCTGCGATCGGTCTTGAGGCGGCGCAAAATGAACGGCTGCACCAGCCCCTTCAGCGCCCGGAGAGAAGCCACATCGCCGTAGCGCTCGATGGGGGTGGCAAACCGCCGCTGAAAGAAATTCTTGGGTCCCAGGTAGCCGGGGTTGAGAAAGTCCATGATTGACCACAGCTCGCCGAGGCGATTTTCTACCGGGGTGCCGGTCAGCGCTATGCGAAACTGGGCCTCGATCTGGCGGGCCGCTTTGGATTGCTTGGCGTCGGAGTTTTTGATGTTTTGGGCTTCGTCGAGCACCAGGCACTGCCAACTCACCGACTGAAGGGGCTTGAGGTCGCGGTAGAGCAGGGCATAGCTGGTGATCACCAGGTGCTTGCCTTCGGTGGCCTTAGCGAAGCTGCTGCCGCGCGGGCGGCGATCGCCGTGGTGCAGCATGACCTTGAGCTTGGGGGCAAACCGCTTGACTTCTTTTTCCCAGTTGCCCAGCACCGAGGTGGGACACACCAGCAGCACCGGGGTCTCGAGCCAGTCGTTGTCTTGCAGGTAGAGCAAAAAGGCGATCAGCTGAATGGTTTTGCCCAGGCCCATGTCGTCCGCCAGGCAGGCCCCCAGACCCCACTGTTCTAAGAAGGCTAGCCACGACACCCCTCGCGCCTGGTAGGGCCGCAGGGTGCCCTTAAAGCCTCTGGGGGCCTCCATTTCGGCCAGAGTTTGGTTGCCGGTGGTGAGGGTTTCGATCAGGGTTTGTAGCGCCCCGGTGGCTTCAAAGCTGACTACGGGCAGCTTGTCGATTAGCTGGGTGTCGCCAGTACTGATGCGCAGGGCGTCCTCCACCGACAGGGGAGTGGCGGTCTTTTGACCCGCGAGAAACTGCCGCGCGGCCTTCACATCCTGGGGCTTCAGCTCTACCCAGCGACCGTTGATTTCGACTAAGGGCGAGCCCTGGTTGATCAGCTGCTCAAACTCGGCAGCGGAGAGGGTTTCACCTGCGATCGACAGCTCCCAGCGAAAGTTGAGCAGGCTCTTGAGGCCCAGCCGCTGGCGCTGTTTTTGAGGCGGCACCTCAGCATGCACCTTGAGGCCCAGTCGTCCAGAGCCATCGTCGGCAGTTGGGGTGAGGCCTGGGGGAAACTCAACTTCGACCCCGTTATCTTGCAGCTGCCAGGCCGACGCCTTGATGAACTGGTAGGCCTGAATGGGTTCGAGGTCGCAGTGGGTGGGGTGCTGCTGGCGCAGACTCTCGCGAATGGGGTCGTAGAGCCGCGCCGCTCGCCCCAGCCCCGCTAAAAGAGTCTCCTGAGGAGAGGGAAGGATAGCCCCCTGGTGGTGTAGCTCAGCGACCGGATGCTGCCAGATCAGCTCGGCCTCTACCCGCCAGTCAGGGTTAGCTGCCGACTGGAGCTGATAGCGCAGTTGCCACGGCTGGTCGATGGCAGGAGGCGGCTGTAGCACCAGCCGCAGGCGAAACTGGCGGGCGGGGTCTGCGGCTAGGCTCTGGAGGGGTGTCGTCCAGGTGGTGAGGGCCTCTTGCAGACGGGCGGCTGACGCCGTGCTGGCCTCAAGGGTACTAACGGGTTGGCTGAGGGCCTGGAGCCAGGGCTGAAGGGGAAGCTCTTTGCTGAGGTTGGCCAGGCTGTTAGAAGGCTGAGCCTGAGCCACTTGGCGTACTTGATAATCAACCAGCGCCGCCAGCACCCCCAGCAACAACGGCTGCGGGTCGAGCAGCGGAAAGCCGCAGGCGAGGGGAAGCTCACCCTTGGCGATCGCAGGCAGATGGGTGCGGCAAACCAGGGGCATAGCCAGCGAGAAATGCCGCAGCCGCTCTTGGTCGGGGGCGCTGTCGAGCAGGGGCTGCCAGTGGGCCGCTAGGGTTTGGCTAGTGAGCTCTATCTGAGGCAAAAACTTGCCCCGCGCCAGCAAGTTTAAAGCCCAGCGGCCAATGTGACCCCAGTAGCGCAGGTCATCCCCCAGTTCGCCCGGCCCCGTGACCGTGTGCTGTCCCAGGGGCAGAGCCATTAGAATTGGCAAAAAGTCGGCTACTTCTAGATACCAGCCCTGAGCTTGCCAGGGATGCAGCACCGCATCGAGCCCTGGCTCAGCCTCGGCAGAAGCCTCGATGCGGGCAGAATGAACGGGCACCAGGGCATCGACCACGAGCTGAGCGGGCAGAGGCAGGGTCAATTCTCCCCAGACCGGGCCAGCGGCTGATCGAGGGCCTGATTTGGTTCGCTGCGATCGCCGCCCACCGCCGCTCGCTTTGGCGACCCCTTTTCCCGATGCCACCGCCACTTCCGTCAGGGCAGTCGGAAAAAGCTCGCTGTTCGCTGCCGCCGTGCGCCCCAATAGCTGTTTTTGTAGAGCCGTGAGCACCTGGGCCAGGTCAGACTGGGCCAGGGCATAGGGGTGACGGTGGGTGCCATCCCAAGCCGCTAGACCCCCGGGTGGGAGCGGCTGCCAGGCTTCGGCCCAGAGAAAAAAACGCTGCGTCTGGGGAACCCAGCTGACGTGTAGTATTGCCATTGCCCTGTATCTACGACTTGCTCAAAGGATGAAAGGTATAGGAAGCCGGTAGATAAGGGATAGCCACCCCCTGATCGAGACTAGACCCCAGTGGCTCAGCCTCGTTCGAAGTGCTAACTCCCGGTTACTCCGGTAGGCAGAAAGCCTGCTTAATGTGCCTATCTTACTCCTTTGGGTCGGCTCTCGCAGGAGGATTCTCACTAAACCCTTAGGCGTATTCCATAATCACTGGGGTGTGGTCGCTGGGTTTTTCCCAGCGGCGGGGCTCGATGTCGATGGTGCAGCTGCGGGCGCGATCGCCCAGGCCCGCCGACAGGTAGTGGTGGTCAATGCGCCAGCCCATGTTGCGCTGGAAGGCGGCGGTGCGGTAGTCCCACCAGCTGAAGTGACCGCCCTCGTCGTTGAACAGCCGAAAGCCATCTTTTAGCCCCACGGACAGTACTGTGAGCAAAGCCTCCCGTTCCACCGGAGAAGACATGATGTGCTTTTCTTTGCCCTCGGCGTTGTAGATGTCTTTGTCTTCTAAAGCAATGTTGAAGTCGCCACAGACATTGAGGTTGGGGTAGGTCTCTAGCAGCGCCGCCAGATATTCCTTCAAGCAGGCCAGCCAGCGCAGCTTGTACTCGTACTTATCGCTGCCAATAGAGCTACCGTTGGGCACGTAGAGATTCACTATATAGATGTCGCCCCACAGCCCGGCGATCACTCGTTTTTGATCGTCCAGATCGCCAACGCGATCTTCTCCCAACACCGCCGCAAAGCCGTACTGCACATTCTCTAACGGCTGCCGACTCAGCAGCGCCACGCCGTTGTAAGACTTTTGCCCGTGAATGTAGGCGGTGTAGCCTAGATCTGAAAAGGCTGCTGTGGGAAATGTCTCGTTCACCACCTTGGTCTCTTGCAGGCACAGCACATCCACAGGGTTGGTTTGTAACCACTGGGTGGCATGGTCGAGGCGCGATCGCACAGAGTTGACGTTCCAGGTGGCAACTTTCATAGACGGGGTTAAGCTGAACGGATAGGGTTACACCGTTCTAGCTTAAGGGGCTGACCGCCCAAAAGGATCGCACTCGTGCCCCCAGAATCTCCCCTAGAAGGACCAGCTCTGGTCAAAGAGGTGTGTCGCCGCATTCGCCTAGCCCGCAGCTACTGGGATGCCCACAACAACGCCGCCTGCCGGGGCGAGCGAGAGAAGGCGCTGGCTCTCTACAACACCTTGACGAAGGAGCAAAAAGACCAGATTCCCCAGACTCTGCGGGTGTGGCTGCGCTACCGCAGCGAGAAGTATTTTGGCGCTCACCAGACACCACCGGGAAATAAAAAGCGATCGGCCAAGGGACGAAAGCGATAACGGGATTCTGTTTTTGGTAAGATGCTGTCAGCTCTGGGGAGTTAGCTCAGTTGGTAGAGCCCTGCGTTTCCAAAGGGTGACCGGAGGCCAATCGCACCGCTACGGTGCATCGCAAACACAACACGGGGAATTAGCTCAGCTGGTAGAGCGCTGCGATCGCACCGCAGAGGTCAGGAGTTCGAATCTCCTATTCTCCATTCTCTCAAATCCATGCCAGTCAAGGGTTGTATTGCCCATCAACAAGATGATTCAGAGCCTTGCTGAGTTCCTGGGGCTAAACGGCGTTATGCCACTTTTGGCCATTTTGGTTAGAATTTGGATCGAAATTGGATCGAAAGATTCCCTCGATCCATTCGATCCATTCTCAGTAGGGCTTTCACCATGGCTAATATTGCTAGAGCTAAGAAGGGCACCGTCTCGGTGACCAGCGACCGAGATCGATTGCGTCTGGGCTGGCGTTACAGAGGGGAACGCTATTTTCTGTTTATCGGGCTCCCTGACACCGTCACGAATCGGAGAGTGGCTGAGGCCAAGGCGTCTCAAATCGAACTCGACATGATGTCAGGGCATTTCGATCCAACGCTTCGAGCCTATAAATTGCAGCTTCCTAGCCGCAGTCAGCTGAGTGTCACCGGCCTATTCAACAAATTTATCCAGCACAAAGCAAAGACAGTCGCTTCGGCCACCTTGGACAAATACCGTGGACTGCTGAACTATTTGGAGGAATTCTTTAAAACCCGCTCGGTTACTGAAGTTAGCGTAGCTGAGGCCGAGAAGTTCACTAGCTGGTATGACTCTCAGGATTTATCCAAGGTTGTCATTCGAGAGCGGCTGGGCCTGTTGAAGGCATGCTGGGAGTGGGGGATTGAGCAGGCTTTAGTTGAGTTCAATCCTTGGGTGGACATGCCTTTAAGAATTAAGGTTCCGCCAAAACAGATGCCTAAGCCTTTCACTGAAGCAGAAATCAAATCAATCGTCGAAGCGTTTAAAGCTAATCGTTATTATCGCCACTACGTTAATTTTGTGGAGTTTCGCTTTGGCAGTGGTTGCCGTACTGGAGAGATTGTGGGCCTACGCTGGAAACATATCTCTGAAGATTGCTCAACTATTTGGATTGGTGAGGCTTTGGTCAAAGGCAAGCAGAAAGCCACAAAGACGAATCGGTCTCGGTATATCACTCTGACGTCTAAATTGCAGACAATGCTTCAGGGATTGAGGCGAGCTGATAGTGATCCCAATGATTTGGTTTTTAAGGGGCCGAAAGGAGCTCCTATCGACGCAAAAAACTTTGCCCAACGAGGCTGGCAGAAAATTTTAACCAAGTTAGGTATTGATTATCAAAGACCTTACAATACCCGACATGCCTTGATTTCCCATGCCCTGGATAAAGGCATGAATCCGGTGGAAGTAGCTCAGTTAACAGGGCACGATGTGCAGACGCTTTACCGAAATTATGCAGGTAACGTCAACAGTCGCCCTCGTCTACCAGAAATATAATTATCCGGCGCAGGTGTCAGTATAGTTTGCGCCCAAACCAAACCACTTTCCCCATAAGGCTTAGGCCGCTGGATGGCTCAGATGGCTGAATTGAGAAGCCTTCATAGGCGGGGTGATCACTGAGCACTCTAAGCGTGTTATCGGCTACATACTGCAAGCGCTTGATTAGTAGCCGATTATCGAGTTTGAGCAGGTAGATACCGTGACTCACAGTTTCCAAGTCACGATCATTAGTGTCCACCAGTGCTAAATCCCCCTGCTGAAGGGTCGGTTCCATGCTTTCATCGACCACTTGGGTGAGCAGCAAATTTTCAAAGGCGCTGGGGAACTCTGCCCGGAGCCAGCCCGTCTCAAAGGCAAGCGGATCCTTATAAACGTAATTTTCGACTGATACTTTGGCCCCCGCAACAGGTTGACCAGTTGCTAGCCACTCAACACTCACTTTGGCTATGCGGGCTATAGCGAGCAGCGCCGGTCGAGTAGGTTCGCTTTGGCCATTGAGATACTGGCGGAGCACGGTGTCAGAAAAGCCGCAGTCTCTGGCAAAGCCCCGAATGCTCTTGTCTCCAACAGCCTGTTTCAGGCGAACTGGAAACTGGTCAACATCCTTGGCATCCGCCTGCGCCTCGTCAGGTAAGGGATTAGTCATAGGGTTATATTAATCGCATATGCAATTTATAGCACTTGACACGCAATTTATTTATTGCTAACTTCATCGATATATTGATGGAGTTAAGACAATTCTATGCATGTAGAAGACATTAAAGCAGCTCTACGCAAGCAGGGTTGGACTTTAACCAGCATCGCAAAAGAACTGAATATTGGCACCTCGGCAGTCTCTCATGCCTTGACTCGACAGCGATCACGTCGCATCGAGCAGGTCGTGGCGGGCAAACTTGGCCTGCCTCCCCATGAGATTTGGCCTCAACGGTATAAACGAGGAAGGATGACCCATGGTTCAATTTGTCAGCAAGCAGGAAGCTACCCAGTCGCTGAAGCTCAGCGGTACAACCTTGAGGCGCTATCGAGTGCAGGGGCTGTTGATCGAGGGCGTTCACTGGGTTCGAGTGAATAGCCGCTGCATTCGTTACAACCTGGAACTGATCAAGGACTGGCTCCACAATCGCCATGACCCGGCGGCTCACCAACGGGCCATTGAGATCTACCAGGCCAGTTTGTTAAGCAACCAGCGCAAGATTCCTAAACGATCTGGACATCGATAAAAAGATCGTTGAACCAAGTCGAGGGCTTCAAGGCTCAATCAAGTCTGTGATTAAGCATCTGGCTTAAAATCTCAGTCTTAAAACCTATGAAAAAACACCCTGACCATTGACTGGCAAGGGTGCTGAATCTTTTCGTTTGTTTTCTAAGCCAGGCCAATCAACATCCTGATGTGGTTTTTGCCGAACCAGCCAGGGCATTAATCTGATGCTAGAAGTGGTGTCTTCAACTATAGCAAAGACATTGGAAATGTCCAGCCTCGGCACGGTTAACGGTTAAAAAAGCTGGTTAATTGTGGTGGCCTGGCTCCTAAACTTAGGAGCTAACCATGGCACAGTACATTTACTCGGGGCGATCGCGCCCCTGTCCGATTTGTGGACGTACCAAAGACCAAGACTGCCGCTGGAATGAGGAGGTGGTGTTCTGCCACACCCACGTAGACCAGGATGGGGCGGTAGACGGCTATGTTTACCGGGGTGCAACAGCCGATGGTATGTGGGGGCAATACTTTGCAGCCACCGCCTCACCGGAGAAGCCGGTTCGGCCCCAGCAGCGGCAGGACTATTTTTATCCCAGCCGAACTGGGCAGCCCCTAGTGAAAGTGACGCGGGTTGATCGGGGCAACGGTGCAAAGTTTTTTGTGCAGTACCACTGGAACGGGCAGCAGTGGGTCAAGGGGCTGACCCCGGAGATTAGAGCCCAGGTGCCGATCTACCGCTACCGGGATGTTCAGAATGCGATCGCCATCGGTCAACCCATCTGGATGGTGGAAGGGGAAGGCTGTGCGAATGCCCTGTGGGGAATTGGCATTCCTGCGACCACTACTCTGGGTGGCTCAAAGAAATACCGCAGCTATGGCGATTATCGTCAGGATTTGCAATCAGCCCAGTTGGTGCTGTGCCCCGATCGCGATCAGGTTGGCATTGCTCACATGGAGGAAGTCGCCCAGGACTTCCCCTCGGCTCAGTGGTGCTACCCCTACCCGGATAGCCTGCGCTGGCACAACCTGCCCAAGCATGGCGGGCTGGATGTGGTGGATTGGATTCATGACGGGGCCACAGCGGAGCAGATTCGAGCGGCTGTGCAAGACCGACGGCAGCTGGAGGTCATCTCTACTCAAGGCCCCGAGCGGATGTCGGTGCAGGCCTTGCAAGACCAGATTCGCATTTACCTGGGCACCAGCCCTACCGAACTGGCCCTGGCGGCGCAGGTGGTGCAGTGGCACCAGGAGACGGGGCTATCGGCTAGGGATATTGGTAACTTGGTCACCCTGGTGCAGGCGGAGCTGGAGCAGACTGAGGAACGAGACGATCGCCGGGCTGAGATTCATCAGCTACTCAAAATCGGCGACTACCAATTGTGTCTGGGGGAGTATCTCCATGCTGACCTGGCGGAACCCTTGGAGCAGATCGCGGACTGGATTGGGGCGACGCCAGCGGCGATGCTGGTGACGCTGCTGCCGGTGGCGGCGTCATTGCTGCGGGTCGGTACGGAGCTAGAGATTGATGCCGGGATGGGGTTCTCGGTGCCGCCGATTGTGTTCACGGGGCTGGTGGCCCCCTCGGGCAGCAAGAAAAGCCCGATTCAGCGACAGATTTTGGGGCCGCTCTCGTTGCTCCAGGCAGAGGCCGACCAGGAGTATGAGTATGCCGCCTCGGAGTATGAGGTTGACCTGCGCGATTGGGAGCAGACCCGAGCGGAAGATAGGGGTATTCGCCCGAGGAAGCCGATGCCACGGGAGTATCACACCTCGGATGCGACGCGGGAGGCGATCGCCCGCATCCAGTCCCAACAGCCGGAGCGGGGCATTTTGGTGACGCCGGATGAGCTGGCGGGCCTATTCAAGGGGCAGAACCAGTACCGGAATGGTAGGGGTAACGATAAGGAGTCATTGCTGACGGCCTTTGATGGTTCGGGGCTGAAGGTGGATCGGGCTAGTGGCCTGCGCATCAGCCTGCCGCGCACCAGCCTGAGCCTAACGGGAACGATTCAGCCCGATATTCTTCGGGAGATGATGGGGGATTACTCGGATGCCAGTGGCCAATGGGCGCGGTTCTTGTGGTGTCTGCTGCCGCTGAAGCCTGCGCCCTTTCCCCGAAGGACGGTGCGCCATGACGTGTCGGAGCGGCTCTATGGCCTCTACCAGCAGTTGGAGGGATTGACGGCCCAGTGCTACCGGCTCAGCCCTGAGGCCAAGGCATTGTTTGCAGACTGGTATGACCAGTTGGATCAGCTGCGGGTGACGGAGACGCACCCCGGCTTGCAGGCGGTCTATTCCAAAATGCAGGGCTATACGGGGCGGCTGGCACTGATTCTTCACTGCCTGAATGCGGCGGTGGAGGGGCGTTTGCCGACCCATGCGGTGGAGGCAGGCCAAGTGCAGGCGTCAATTAAGCTGGGGCGTTGGTTTATTGGCCAGGTGAAGCTGCTCTACGCGGACGGGAATACGGTGGATGGAGCGCTGGAGCCAGTCTATACAAAGCTGATACAGCTATCGCGGGTACGGGGCTGGCTGCGAGCGAAGGATGTGCGGAACTATGAGCGTAGCTTACGGAAGGCGGGGGTGGAGGTGATTCGCGCTCATTTTTTGGAGCTGGAGGCCATGGGGTATGGGGAGACCCAGGGGATGGGGAATCGGCTGCGGTGGCGGGCAACGGTAGACACGGTAGACAGATTTGAGGAAACGGTAGACACTCTGTCTACCGCTGAAAGCACTGACGGATAAAGGTTATAGCGAAACGGTAGACAAGTAGACAAGGTTTACCAAGGGGGAATTGCCAGGAAAGTGTCTACCGTCTACCGAAATAGCTGAAGGGCTTATGGATAAAGGCTTTTGCCCGGTAGACACTCTGTCTACCGGGCGTCTACTGTGTCTACCGAAAGTCGATTACTCCTAGTCTTCTGGAAACAAGCTCGTCAGGTCGCGGTAGCCACTGACGACTCGCAAGATGTCTACTCTAGATTCGGTTGCGGTATAGAGAATGAGGCGTTGCTGATTCAGGGTATGAAGCGACGGCTCAAATCTTTGAAAACTCCTTCCGGATTTCGCAAATTCATACTGCCATTCAGCAACGCCGCCTAAGCTACGAGCACGTAGGCCAACACGGCGCGTGCAGCTTTAAAGCAATCTTCTTGATGACCACCGAGTGCACAGAGCCTGAGTTCACTAATCTCAAAGAAGAATTAGAAGAGTTAGGTTATAGGCTGAACGTAGTAGACGGCTGCACAAAAGAGCATCAGGATGCGAGACAACGCGCTCTCAACGATGCAATGACCACTGCTTAAGTAGGAGAGATCACATGCAGATCGAATTTCCCGACCATTTAGTACCTACCGTAGATAAGTCAGTGAAGGCTTTGAGTGACCAAGCCTTTTTATCAAGTGAGGACCGAACAGTACTTGTCCTGCTTCGAGAACTGCAGCAAGCCATTAGTGTTAGCAAGAGCAAAGAGGAGTAATGGCTAAAATTATGACCCGCTGGGAGACTTTCTCATACGATGTCTTGGGCAACAAGCACGATGGGTACGAGGTCAACAACACCTACAGAGGTGAAGAAGTTGACCTAGCCCTTGAGTTAAAAGGCTACAACCAGGGCACCCCGCATGGCCCCCTAAATCCCCTAATTCTGGGGGGCTTTGAGACTCTGGCTCCCCCCCCAATTGGGGGGCTGGGGGGCAAATCATACTTGCGTTAAGCAACGCCGAGAATGAGGTAGTTCTCCATTGAGAGGCTGCGTAGCTCTGGGAGGATTTTGTCGCGTGGCCGCCCTAGGTTAGGAAATTGGGTGATTCTGATGAATTTGGCATCGAGCTTTGAGAGGAAGCGCTCGGCCTGCTGGAGCCCAGTCTGACCGGCGATGTAGTCTGCAATCGCTTCGATGTCTTGAATGGCAGGCTGGGTTAGGTAAAACTGAGGGGCCATTATTCAGCGGAGGCGTGGCGAGACCGCAGATTTTCTCGAATCTGGGCCATAGCGGTGGGGCCTTCGACAAGTTCGCCGCGCTGGGCTGCTTCCCAACCGATCTGGGCATCTTGCTGGAGTTCGGGGAGTCGCCCTTGATAGATGTCGTCTTGCTGGTCGAGCAGGTGTATGCCTGCTGTGATGACATCTAGGGCAGATTGGTATTTGCCTGCGGCGATTTGGCGTTGGATGAGTTGCTCTAGTTCAGGGGGAAGGACAACTTGCATGGAAGATGAAGGGAAGCAACTGCTTTTGACCTCAATCTCAACGCTAGGAAATGATTACGTTGAAATCTCCCGCGAGTCAAACAACCTGTTCGAGCTGCCGGACTTGCATCACCTGCGGGTGACGAGCGCAAAGAACACCTCGACGACTTTCAGTCGTTTTTGGAATCGGCCCTGCTGACCATGATTGTGGGCTCGGGTGCTAATAGCTCGGTGATGCCCCAGACCATCCATTCGATTCTGGCGCTGGCTCTCAATGCCTTCTTTGGCTATGTTCCTATTCAGCACCGTCACTATACATGACCTTGTAAACACAAAATTTATCTTTATATTTACTCCAGTTTCCCAAAATATCGTTAAAAAGGAGCAGGGCTACACGTAATTTAGGAGACGCTCATATGTCCATGCTCATCGACCAAGTTTTCAAGAGCGATCCTCTAGTAAAGCTTGCTCAGAAAGAAAACTTTGTGGGTTGGGTGTATGGGATTGACTATGAACAAGCTCTTGTAATGACCAATGATCTTTGGAAAGCTAAGGTTAACGGTATACCCCATAACTGCTTCTTAGTAGCCACCACTTTTGATCCAGAGCGCTACAGCGAAACTCAAGAAATTGACCGGGAAGTAATTCTTTTTAGAGTCATCGGCGCAGCTCGACTACCTCAAGATGATGATATAGTTCGTACAAAAATTGATCATTTTCAAGATCAAGAAGGTGCATTTGAAGGCGGAACAGGATTTGATGATATTACCCTTAACCAAATTCAATTTGGTGGCCTTAAATGTAGAATTCTAGGAACATTCTACACCTTTGAAAATAAACTTTGGTTAGGTAGTGACCTTGAGTCTTTCTCTTTAGCCTCTCGTCTGCGTGTCTATCGGCCTAATGATGATGCGCTAGAACTTATTATCAACCATGTAGATCCAATCCGCAATAAAACCATGCAGAAAGATGCTCAAGAATTAGGGCTAACTAAACCCATTGAGCGCATCCGTGTCGGTACTATTCGTTATACATCGACAGACCGACTTCATCGCAAGAATGCTCCAAGTGAAGTACCTGTGTATTTACAGCCTTCCGACTTTTTGGCAAGACGTACAGCTGTTCTTGGCATGACTAGAACAGGCAAGTCAAATATGCTTAAGAAAATGGTCTCTATGGTAAAAAATGTCGCTGACGAAGCACATATGCCTATAGGTCAAATTATTTTTGATCTTAATGGAGAGTACGCTAATGCTAACAAACAGGATCAAGGAGCTATTTCGGAAGTTTACCCCAATGACACCATTCGTTATAGAGGTTTTGATACAACGAATTTTGAAGACTTACGCCATAACTTTTACGTTAATCTGAGTGAAGGCTTATATTTACTTCAATCGCTTCTGCAAAAAGATAGCTTTCGACAAGCTGATTTGGAAATCTTTAGAAGTACTTCACTCGAAGAACCTGAGCGCTCAGCCCGCAGCGAACATACTCGGTGGCAAGTTAGACAAGCAGCATATCAATGCCTCTTACGTCGTGCAGGGTATACACCACCTTCTAGACAACAGGTCAGGTTTCCTGCGGGAAAAGTAGTTCGAGAGCAAATTGAACAGCAAACGAGTGTAGCTGTCGCTGATCCGTCAGGGGGCATGAGTTTTGATGACGGGATTGAATGGTTTATGACTGCACGCCGAGCAGATCATCAGCTACGAGGCAATAATAATTTTCTAAGAAGTAGCTCAGGAAACGAGTGGCTTGATCAAGAAACTCGTGCAATCGTAAATCTGATGGCTGAAAGAAATGATCGTGACACTCCTATTCGTGGCTTCAAAGCGTTGATTCCTTTTCGGGATTACCATTCGCCTCGGCGCACAGCTGAGTTAGTTGGTGAAGTCTACAAGCATCTTCAAGATGGGAAAATTGTGATTCTAGATCTTTCGGTAGGCCCAGCAACTATTAGAGAAGAAATGAGTATTCGCATAGCCGAAGGTATTTTTCATCGCTCAATGCAAACCTTTGTTTCAGGAGATTTTCCACCTCATATAGTTGCTTATATTGAGGAAGCGCATAACTTGATTGGGAAAAAACATGAATTGACTGACACCTGGCCTAGAATAGCTAAAGAGGGCGCAAAATACAGGATTGCTTTGGTTTATGCTACCCAAGAACCATCATCAGTTCATCCTAATATCCTTGCTAATACTGAGAATTGGTTTGTAACTCATTTAAACAACGAAGGAGAATTAAAAGAAATTTCCAAATTTTATGACTTTTCTGATTTTGGAAAATCGCTTATAAGAGCCCAAGATGTGGGCTTTGCTCGAATGAAAACGCTCTCAGGCCCATTTGTAGTTCCTGTGCAAATTGACTTGTTCGATCCAAAATCTGAATCTAATCGCCAAAGTTCTGAGCCAACTATCAATTTTGTGAAATCATAGTATCTGATTAATTTGAGAGTCACTCTATGCCATATGAAAATGAGTATGCAAATAAGTCGTCACATAGCGATATTGTTGAGAATCCTGATGTACTCGCCTTCTTACAAGAATGTGAATATTTAAAAGAACCAAGTCCTGAGGAAATTGACCGCTTCTCGCAGCGGTTTCAGCCTTTGCCGGATCTAGCCTTGGTCGATTTACCAAACCATATTTTCGCTATTGATGGCAGTCCTTACGAGGCGTTAATCGATGATCGAATGCCCAGTACAAAAGTTGGGTACGTCAAAGTGAGCACAATTCATATTTTGATGGAAGAGTTCGGAGCATTACGAGTTGATGACGGACGCTTTGTTGATCCTTTTAGGGTGGCCAAGCTCAGAAAAAACAAAGACTCACTTCTCTTTGTACTTCCTGGAACAAATATGAGATGGCAAGGTCTCACTTCGGTTCGAGATAGTTTTCGGGCCAGAGTAGATAAAGTTTTACTTCAGAAGGAAACACGGTTCAATAAAGAGGACTATAGAAGTAGTCTACGATCAACACTTTTTCGGCTTGCTTCTTTACGCCCTGATAAAATGGGCACTCGAAGTGATGAGTTTCTAAAGCTGCATCAATGCCCTTCATGCGGATATAAGGGAGAGGAAGATTTAGGCATAGAGCTTAGAGACATTGAGGAGCAGCAGTATTGTTCCGCTTGCAATAAAGAGATTTACCCTTCAGATGCTTTACGGCTGTGGGAAGAGGTAAACGATTATCAGTCCAATATCTCAGCAATGACACGCTTCATGCTAGCAGTTGAGCACATGCTTCCGGCTCATTATATCAATTATCTTTTGACTGCTAATTTTCCTCTTGCTCAACTTGCATCAATTTCTTTTTTTGTGGACGGGCCATTAGCAATTTTTGGTACGTGTGCTTGGCTTAGTCGCCCCTTAATGAAGTACTACCATCAGATAAACGAAAAACTTCGCAAAGAAGGACTGCCAAATATCACAATTTTGGGACTTCAGAAAACCGGGCAACTTGCGGACTACTTCAGTCTAGTGAGTAAACATATCCCAGAGAATACTGTCTACCCTGTAGATGACGAATATCGTTATCAATATATAATTGCAAGTCGAGACCCATCAAAAGTTGGATTTGGGGATGAGACATATTATGGGCAGGATTTTCTTTTTAAGACTGCTTCAGACCGTCGTTTCGTAGTCAGTATTCCATACCCTTTTTCTGGGAAAGGACAACGTGAAGAGGGAAGATTTCATAAGCTCAAGACAGAAATAGCGCGCTACCCAAATCTTCATAGAACTCTTGCGCTTATTAAGCGTTTTGAGACTGATCTCTATACAAATGCTGTCATCCCCATAGCGCTTGCACATCGCTATACTGCTATAAGCGCAAGCCCAGGCGGCAAGGTTCTAGATATTTTATCAAGGAATTCATTCCCTAAGAGCAATAGATATTGAAAGATTCCTCCCTATATAAGCTCTAGTTGAAATGCTGATGTTTTCAATGTGGTTGGTTCTGTAACAGTAGGAACTAGCAACTTTTTGCTAAAAAACATTACTTCTGAACCTTTATATCGGTTTCGCGCAGAGTAATGAATATCATAAGTAAGTGATTGAAATTCTTTGTATAGCTTACATATTTCTGGAACGTTATCATAAGATACCATCCAGTTATATTTAAGCTTTCTCACTCTTTTTGATACATTTTCATGATCTTCCTTTTTGTAAAACCGTGTGTAGAGATCTTCTGTGCCTTTTACAAAGTATGGAGGATCTAAATAAATAAGACTTTGTGGAGCTATCTTGCCGGAGAGAGTGTCGAGAAGCTCTAAAGCATCAAAGTTTGAAAGGCGAATACGATTTCTAAATCTTGCAATTTTGCGTATTCTACTTACCAAGTTTTCTTTATTGTAGCGAGCATCAATCTTCCATTTCCCAGCTTGATCTTTTCCACCAATAACACCGCCGCTAATAATACCTGAACGGTTTGTTCTATTGAGGAAAAAGGTTGAGAACCCAAGTTCTAGAAGTGACACGTCAGAGTTATCTTGACGGCCTCTTTGCTGGACATCACGTTGGTTTTCCCATTCTTTAATAGTAACTGGCGTTTCTAAAATTAGATTACAGAGATCTTCTGTCTCATATAATACAGAGTGCCAGAAGGAAAATACTGAAACATCGATATCGTTTATATGTACATATCGAACGTATTCATCATAGAGAAGCTGTAAGGCGATGCTTGCCCCACCTGCATAAGGCTCGATATACTCTGAGTCCAATAAGTTATTGGCCCGATAAATGAGCTTTACGAAGTTTGCTAGTTTTCGCTTCCCTCCTGGGTAACGTAGGGGAGAGACATATAGCATAGACAGATTTGTATAAGGCCCAATCATTCTACTACTTTCCAGATATTCTGGATAAAGACTTGGAAGTTATCCCATGTTACTACTAACTCAGATGCTACAGGCGAGTAGTAGCGATTATGCACATACTGATTCATAGATTTTACAGAGGCTGCCAGCATTCCGTCTCCAGTTGCAGCTTTACGTATGGGTGCAAGTTCATTCCGTGTCATGATTTCATTTTCTTCCATGAATTGCGCTACTTTGTTAAGCTTGTCTTTGAGCTTTGAGTTACCGGTTTGTTGTTCGTCCCATCCAATCTTCTCCTCAACGAAATGATCCAAACTCAGTTCAATGAAGACGCGCAACATCACAGCACCCGAATTTGGAAAGTTTGTCAAATCCATCCTCTTTAGCTCTTTAAAGAGATCATTGACTCGTCTTTGAGTTATCGTTATTTTACAGCTCTTAGGTATGAGCGTACTCCTGTTTGGAAAAGGCGTCGATTGATAACCCTGTCGTCCCAAAAGGGGCTTGCTGGAGCTTTCAGACTCTACAGTCTCTGAAACATTACCTTCTTGTTCACCAGTTCCAGCTTGATCTTTTGCAGGATTATTAGTGCTTTGAGCATCAGGTTGCTGGTTAAACTGTCCTAAAGAGGTTGGCTGTGCAAGTGCTAAACCTTCTTGAGGTAAGTCGTCAGAGTCAAAAGTATTAATGTAGTCAATTCTATCTTTTTGTTTTTTAAGGTCGCTGACTGTTTTTTCTCCACTAGCTAGATCCTCAATGACTCGACTTAAGCCCTTTTTGATTTCATCTTTCGGAAACAAAAAGACAACATCTTCTTTCTGTTTATCTATTCCAATTTTGTTTCTGACATAGCGAGTGCTTAGCAGCCGATTAAATGTAGTAATTGGAAATTTACCGTCTTCAATCTTTTTCTGAGTATTTTCCGAAAGAATATCTTGGTCTTTTATGAAGTCAAGAAGCTGTAGACCTATATCCTTATGGCCACGTTTTCGTTCATCATAACGGGCTCCCACCTGACCATCCCAAGCTAGCATACCTGCGCCTCGGTTTAGCCCTCGGTGAATAAGTTCGATCCATGGATCAGCTTCATTACGACTTTCAAATACAACACAAGCCACTCTTGTTATTGGCGTTTTTTCAAATCTATCAGAAAGTTTCTTAAGGGTCTGTAAGCCCTTTTTGTTTAGGATGCCCTCTGCTAATAGAGGAGATTCTAAAAGCTTCAAAGCTGTAAGTCGTCTATTGCCATCAAGAACATAGAAAAGATTGCCATCAACTTCGGACGGCATAACCATCATGAGGCTTGCAGGATTAGTCCCATTCTCTAAAAGATGCTCTGCCAAAGCAATAACTCGCTCTCCCTGAAGCTCTGTCATTGCACGTATTGCATCATGACTATTGGCTTGAACCGATGTTAATCGTGGATTTTCTGGATCAAGAAGTAGCTGTGAAACTTCGATAAGCGCTGTTTGATGGCTATTCTGCATATGCTTAAAAGGTAAATGGCTCAGTGCTCTTTCACACTATTAGTTTAACCTGCAAAAATTCAAAGCCTGCTTATAGAGACCCGAACTATATTTGGATGTAGTTCGGGTCTCTAGTAATTTAATCTATCTGCCGATCGCGCCTCAGCAAACTAAACACCTCCCCCTGTTCTAGGGTAATCAAAATCCCGAATTCTAAAATCATCCTGCTTGGTTGGCCCCAATTCGTTTGCTTAGCAAGCTCCGACGTAATCGTCTAACCCCTCAACCGCTTCTGCATGGTCTCCAGCTTCCTCAAATCCGCTGCCCGCTTTCGCCGCTGGTAGCGCTCCTTCGCCACTCCATTCACCGCCTGCATCGCCTTCGGGTGCTCCACTAGGTAAAGGTACGCCGCCTCAAACCACACCTCCTTGGTGATCTTCTCATCCATACAGAGGTGGCGCAGGGCCTTATCAATCTCTTCTTCCAACCGGGTCGTCGTCCGCACTAGCTGCGGTAACTCCGCCTCATCATCTTGACTAACAGACATACTGACGTCAACACTCGTAGACTCGCTAAAGTCACTATATCCCGACCCATTGTCCCCAACTGCCACCTGTTGAGGAGACTTCACAGGTAACTCTGCCCCCAGCCCATCAGCTCGGGGCGGCACACTCGGGCGCTGCCGCTGCATCAACCGTTCCAGCGCATCCTCAGCCATTTTCTCGCCCCTGCTCTAACGCCTCAATCACCCGATACAGCGGAAATTCCAGTTCCCCATAGCCAATCTCTGCCAGCCGCTGCCCCTGCCGAATCGCCTGCTTGTAGCGCTCACTCTCCACAATTGACGGCAGCACCGGGATAGCCCCTGCCACCTGCTGCATGGCAGCGATTGCCTCTCGGCTATCTGTTGCCTGAGACCTGCCAAACCACTTATCTCGAAACGGCAGCACCCCCAGCACCTGCCCCGTAAACGCCCGGATTCGCCGTAGTTCCTCCAGCAGCTCCAAACTACGCAGCAGCGAATTTACCCCCTTGGTTGAGGCCTCCGCTGGAATCAGCACCCAGTCCGAAGCCCCCACTACCGACAAACAAATTTGGGTGCGCTGGGGTGGCGAGTCAATGATGCAAACGTCAAACAACTCCCTTACGGCCTCTAGGCTGTGGTGCAAAGCCAGGGCTCCCATCCCGATAGTGGCCAAGTATTCCTGGGCTTTGTGCAGACCCTCATCGGCTGGAATCAAAAACAGATTCGCTGTCGCCAGCGGATAGATGCCATCTGCTGTTTCCACTTGGCCCTTCAGCACCTCTAGCAGGGTGGGCTCACTCGCTTGAACGTCATGGTCCAAATAAAAGGTCAGATTCGCCTGCGGATCGGCATCCACCATCAGCACCTTCTGACCCCGATGTGCCAGGAGTCGCCCTAGCAGCAGCGAGACCGACGTTTTCCCTTGCCCCCCAGAGAGCGACAAACAACTCACTGTCTTCATAGATATGTTTCACTCCCAGTACAACGCTCAGCCCTTGGTCACCTCTACATGACTTGCCCCCCTAAGCCCCTGCTGCCATATAAGCGTGCGAGAATAGAGACATCAAGACGTATTGACGTCAATACATTTAATTTTGTGTCTGCAAATCAGTTGTCATGCCATTTTGTCAGTTAAACCTTAACTATTGAGTTGAAAATATCTGCGGCAAAAGGGAACCGAATAACATGCCGTTGCGTCGCTTTTAAAAACTTTTTATAGATCAATTTCGACTGCAACCATAGAGTTCTTGCGCGCTGTCAATTGCGTTAATAACTGACGGCAGATATTCCGGTAAATGGGAATTATGTATGACCTAAGTATAAAAAATATCCTCTCACTTAAGTACCCGTTTAGATTGCTCAATACCTTGATTAACATCACGCAAGATTACAGAATTAGGCACGATATTGGCTGACTTGTATAGGCTTTAGGCATGGATTTGAGCTGCCTGAACTTGAATTTACGATTTGGCCTCTCATTTCCCCACCGCTGAAAAATATTGCTATATTGATCAAATCTTTACGCAATTCGAGTGGAATACTTCACTCATTGGTGAGCACGCGAGTCATGTCATCTGACTGATTTCAGGAAGCTTCAATCATCAGTCAGACTCAATCCATTTGAGCCATGAAAATTCTCTATCTTTTTCCATTGATGGAACGACTGGTAGGTCGGATGAATCCGCTTCCAGATCTGCCGCTATTGGTCGTAGCGTTCCTGGGCCTTACGCTAGATGTCCTCATCCATGGCCCTGCCTTGCTGACGGTGCTGGCTGTGGCAGGCATCACTGGCCTGATCTGGAGACAGGACATAACATCCTCCCGTTTCCTATCCAGGCGGGCTTCTAAAACGCAGGGTTTCAAGCGAAAGGCTAGGCGGCTTCTGGGTTTAGGGCTACTCTGGCTGGTTACTCTGCTAGCCTATCCCGCTCATGCCCAGTTCTTTGGCGGGGCTGAAACCTGGATGACCACCAACTTTGGTACCGCTGCAGGTGATGCCATTCCCCTGGTCTTCAACGTGTTGCGGGGCCTGTTTTTGCTCTACGTCGGCATCTCGCTCGTGCGGGTGATCAATAGCGCTCGCAACGACGAGGATTGGCAGACTATTGCCCGCACACCGTTAATTATCATCATTGCCGTCACCGCTGGCGATGTGCTGACGACACTGATCACTGGCTAGTTGTCGCATTCAGATCGAGGGTGCAGCTCTACACCGTCCTTTCGGCACTTCTAGCGGCTTATGGCATCTCAATTTCGTCCCGTTAATTCCATCCTGGGAGCGCAACCCCGGTTAGGCCCCATTCCGGCAGACCAGATCATTCCCTGGTTTTGCATCACGGGGGCCTCCTATCTGCTGGGCCGAGGGTTCAGCCTCAGCTGGATTTCGATTGGATTCATTGCCGCCTGGGGCATGTCTACCTGGTGGATTCTCACCGGGGGGCAGAGCTGGAA